>NZ_JBIRTN010000013.1:128977-239072 GCF_044334705.1 Streptomyces sp. NPDC020731 | reverse complement strand
AAACGCCCGGTTACATTCCGAACCCGGAAGCTAAGCCTTACAGCGCCGATGGTACTGCAGGGGGGACCCTGTGGGAGAGTAGGACGCCGCCGAACAATCTTTGGAAGGACCCCTGGTCCCAGCGTTCAGCTGGGACCAGGGGTCCTTTTTTATTTATGCTTGCAGTACCGAAGACAGGAGTCACCGATGTCCACCAACTCTCCCGACGACCGACCGGAGCGCGACCAGCGGCGACGGGACAGTGGTGACCGTTCCGACCGTGGTGGCCAGCGTGGTGGCCCGCGTCGAGACAATGACCGCGACCGCGGGTTCCGGCGCGACGACCGCGCCAGTGGCCGGCCGGAGCGTGGTGGCTTCCGCGGACGGGACGACAACCGCGGCCGGGACGAACGCCGGGATGACCGTCGTGACGGTGATCGTGAGCGCTCCGGTTTCCGTCGCGACGATGACCGGGGCTACGGTCGGCGCGATGACCGAGGCGACGACCGCGGTGAGCGGGGTGGTTTCCGTCGGGACGACAGCCGTGGTGGTGAGCGGGGCGGTTACCGCGGGCGCGATGACCGTGGTGGTGAGCGCACCGACAGCCGTGGTGGCGAGCGGGGTGGTTTCCGTCGGGACGACAGCCGTGGTGGCGAGCGTGGCGGTTACCGCGGACGCGATGACCGTGGTGGTGAGCGCACCGACAGCCGTGGTGGCGAGCGTGGCGGTTTCCGTCGGGACGACAGCCGTGGTGGCGAGCGTGGCGGTTACCGTCGGGACGACAGTCGTGGTGGCGAGCGTGGCGGTTTCCGTCGGGACGACAGCCGTGGTGGCGAGCGCGGTGGCTTCCGGCGCGAGGACACGCGCAGTGGTGACCGGGGCGGTTTCCGTCGGGACGACAGTCGTGGTGGTGAGCGCACCGACAGCCGCGGCGGTGACCGGGGCGGTTTTCGACGTGACGACAGCCGTGGCGGTGACCGGGGCGGTTACCGCGGGCGCGATGACCGTGGTGGTGAGCGCACCGACAGCCGTGGTGGCGAGCGAGGTGGTTTCCGTCGGGACGACAGCCGTGGCGGTGACCGGGGCGGTTACCGCGGACGCGATGACCGTGGTGGTGAGCGCACCGACAGCCGTGGTGGCGAGCGAGGTGGTTTCCGTCGGGACGACAGCCGTGGCGGTGACCGGGGCGGATTCCATGGCCGTGACGACCGTGGTGGACGGACTGGTGGGTTCCGTGGGCGGGACGACCGGCAGGGTGGCGGGCGGTTCCGTGAGGACCGGGACCGCGACCGCGACCGGGAGCCGATCAAGCGGCTGCCGATCCCCGAGGATGTCACCGGCGAGGAGATCGACAAGGACGTACGGCAGGAACTGCAGAGCCTGCCCAAGACGCTCGCGGAGGACGTCGCCAAGAACCTGGTGATGGTCGCCCGGCTGATCGACGAGGACCCCGAAGGCGCGTACGGCTACTCCAGGGTGGCCCTGCGGCTGGCGTCGCGTGTCGCCGCCGTACGGGAGGCCGCCGGGTTCGCCGCGTACGCGAACCAGAAGTACGCCGAGGCGCTCGCCGAGTTCCGGGCCGCGCGGCGGATGACCGGGACCGTGGAGCTGTGGCCGCTCATGGCCGACTGCGAGCGTGGGCTCGGCCGTCCGGAGAAGGCACTGGACATGGCCGGGGCGGCCGAGGTGCAGAAGCTGGACAAGGCCGGGCAGGTGGAGATGCGGCTCGTCGCGGCCGGCGCCCGGCGTGACATGGGCCAGCTGGACGCGGCGATCGTGACGCTGCAGAGTTCCGAGCTGGCGTCCAACTCGGTCCAGCCGTGGACCGCGCGACTGCGCTACGCCTACGCCGACGCGCTGCACGCCGCCGGCCGGAGCGGCGAGGCACGGGAGTGGTTCGCCAAGGCCCTGGAGGCCGACCGGGACGGCAGCACGGATGCCTCCGACCGACTGGCCGAGATGGACGGCGTGGAGTTCATGGACGCCCTCGACGAGGACGAGGACGAGGTCGACGACACCGCGAACGAGGACGACAAGGACTGACGTCCGGGACGCGGAACGGACATGAAGGGGCGGGTCTCTGCGGAGGCCCGCCCCTTCGTCAGAGATCGAGCGCGCGCAGGACCAGGCCCGACGCCGGTTTCGGGCCGAACGACGTCGACTTGCGCGGCATCGTGACGCCCTGGCGGGCCAGGTCGCGGACGACGTCCTCGTGCACCGGGTGCATCAGCACGGCTGTTCCGCCGTCACGTTCCGCCTTCTCGACCGTGGCCGCCGTGTCGTGGATGTACGCGATGTGGGCGGGGGAGTCGGGGACGCGCCAGACGTGGTCCAGGAGCGTGGCGTGCAGGACCGTCGCGTCGAGGGTGCGCCAGGCCACCGGGCGGTCCACCGGGATCGTGCGGGCCGGCAGCTCCGGGTCCGGGCGGTCGACGAGATGGAAGGCGCCGTCGCCGGCGAGAAGGAAGGCGTTGCCCGCCGAGGCGGCCTCGGCGAGGGCGTTCATCGCCTCGGCGAGCGGTGCGTCCAGGCGGCGCACGCGGAACCGGCCGTCGAGCGCGGCCACGGCGTCCGCGACCGGCAGACCGTGCAGCAGGCGGTGGATGGCGCGGACGCGCAGGGGGTAGCGGGCCGTGTCGACGAGGAGGACCAGGCCGTGGTCCCAGGGGCCGGGGGAGGGGTGCTCCGCGCGGAGGCGCCGGTAGGTCGCCCAGCGGTGGTGGCCGTCGGCGATGAGGGCCTGATGGACGGCGAGTTCCCGCTGGATCGCGGCCAGGTCGGAGGGGTCCGTGACGGACCACAGACGGTGGTGGAAACCGTCCTCCGTGGTTGTCGCCAGCAGGGGCGACTGTCCGGCCGTGCGTTCGATCAGACCGGCCGTGGTGGTCGCCGAGCCGTCGCCCACGTCGCCCCGGTAGGTGAGCAGCAGCGGTTCGAGGTTGGCGGAGGTGGCCCGCATCAGGTCCGCGCGGTCGGCGACGATGTGCGGCATGACGTCCTCGTGCGGCAGGACCAGCCGCTCCTCGGGGTCGGAGACGCGCAGCGCGCCGATGATGCCGCGCTGCACCATGCCCTCGTCGTCGCGCTGCTCGTAGATGTACAGGCAGGGCACCGGGTCGGCGGTCAGGACCCCCTCCGCGCGCCAGCGGCGCAGCGTGTCGGCGGCCTGGGCGTTGCGCGCCTCGGGCGTGCCGGCCTCGGGCAGGATCAGCCGGACGATGTTGTACGGGTCGGCGGACTGGAGATGGTGCAGGCCGTCGGGGCGGACGACGACGTCGTACGGCGGGGATGTCACGGCGGCCAGGCTGCCGACCCGGTCGGGGTCGTAACGAAGGCCTCGGAACGGGGTGAGTTCCAGGCCTCGGGGCGCCTTTGCCGTCGAGTGACCTGCAGTGTTCATCCCGGCATCGTACGGCTGTCGGTGGCATGGGGGATGATCGGGGGAAAGCCGTCGAACGAGGAGCGATGCGGAATGAGCCGGAGCGTCAGGACGAGGCCCGAGGGCAGTGGGCAGGCCCTGAGCGAGGCGTACGACACGGCGCTGCTCGACCTCGACGGCGTGGTGTACGCGGGCGGGAGCGCGATCGTCCACGCGGTCGAGTCGCTGGCCACGGCCCGCGAGGGCGGTATGCGTCTCGCCTACGTGACCAACAACGCCCTGCGCACCCCGGACGTCGTGGCCGCTCATCTGACCGAGCTGGGGATACCGGCGGAGGCCGGCGACGTCATCACCTCCGCGCAGGCGGTCGCGCGACTGGTCGGTGAGCAGGTGCCGCAGGGCGCCCGGGTGCTGGTGATCGGCGGTGAGGGGCTGCGGGTGGCGTTGCGTGAGCGCGGGCTCGTGCCGGTGGAGTCGGCGGACGACGACCCGGTGGCGGTCGTCCAGGGGTACGGCGGACCCGAGCTGCCGTGGGGGAGGTTCGCGGAGGCGTCGTACGCCGTGGCGCGCGGGCTGCCGTGGTTCGCGTCCAACACCGACCTGACGATCCCCAGTGGCCGGGGCATCGCCCCGGGCAACGGCGCGGCGGTGGAGGTCGTACGGATCGCCACGGGCGCCGAGCCGCAGGTCGCGGGCAAGCCGTTGCCGCCGATGCACCGGGAGACGATCCTGCGGACGGGTGCCGAGCGACCGTTGGTGGTGGGGGACCGGCTGGACACGGACATCGAGGGCGCGTTCAACGGCGGGGTCGACTCGCTGCTGGTGCTGACCGGTGTGACGGACGGCGCGCGGCTGCTCGCCGCGCCGCCGCAGCACCGGCCGACGTATGTCGACGCCGATCTGCGCGGGATGCTCACCGGGCAGCCGGAGGTCGTCGGGGCGGGCGAAGGGTTCCGGTGCGGTGGCTGGACGGCGACGGCCGGGGCCGGAGAACTGGAACTGGAGGGTGACGGTGGCGCGCTGGACGGGCTGCGTGCGCTGTGCGCGGCGGCGTGGACGGCGGCCGGGGACGATGTGGGCGAGCTGGACGGCGGGAAGGCGCTGGCACGGCTGGGACTGTGAGGACCCCCCCCGGCTTCCCGGACCCCCGGCTTCCCGGACCCCCGGCTTCCCGGACCCCCGGCTTCCCGGACCCCCGGCTTCCCGGACCTTCCGTGCCGCCCGGACAGCCGGACCTGGGAATCGCGATCGATTGGGAGGGTAGGCTAACCTAACTGCGTGTTGGTCGAAAGTCCCCCCGAACAGCGCGCGGAGACCGCCCCCGCGCCCCCGAACCGCCGGGCGATACGCGTCCTCGGGCTGCTCGTCTCCGTCGTGATCCTGGTGCTCGTCGCGCTGGTGAGCATCGCGATCGGGGCGAAGGAGCTGTCCTTGGAGCAGGTCTGGCACGGCCTGTTCGAGGACTCGGGCACCTACGGCGACGTCGTGGTGGCCGACAGGCTGTCACGAACCGTCCTCGGAGTGCTCGCAGGAGCCGCGCTCGGCCTGGCGGGATCGGTCCTGCAGGCGCTCACCCGCAACCCGCTGGCCGATCCCGGGCTGCTCGGCATCAACGCGGGCGCGTCCGCCGCCGTCGTCACCGCCATCACCTTCTTCGGCGTCACCTCACTGTCCGGATACGTGTGGTTCGCCTTCTTCGGTGCGGCGGCCGTCGGCGCGCTGGTGTGGTTCCTCGGCGGCAGCCGGGGCGCGACGCCGGTGCGGCTGGTGCTCGCCGGTACGGCCATCAGCGCGGCGCTGTACGGCTATCTCCAGGCCATCATGATCCTCGACGACGCGGCGCTCGGCAGGATGCGTTTCTGGACGGTGGGTTCGCTGGCCTCGGGGACCGACTCGACCGTCACCCAGGTGCTGCCGTTCCTGCTCGCCGGCTCCCTGCTGGCGCTGGCGCTCGCCCGGCCGCTCAACGCCGTGGCCATGGGCGACGACACCGCCAAGGCGCTCGGCGCCAACCTCAACCGCACCCGCGCGCTGTCCATGCTCGCCGCGACCGTGCTGTGCGGGGCCGCGACCGCCGCCTGCGGGCCGATCGTCTTCGTCGGCCTGATGGTGCCGCACATCGTGCGCTCCTTCACCGGACCCGACCTGCGCTGGATCCTGCCGTACGCCGCGATCCTGTCACCCGTGCTGCTGCTCGGAGCCGATGTGATCGGCCGGATCGTGGCCCGGCCCGCCGAACTCCAGGTCGGTATCGTCACCGCGATCCTCGGCGGCCCGGTCTTCATCTTTCTCGTACGACGGCGGAGGACGGCCCAGCTGTGAAGACCAACCGCGCGGTGCGGAGTCCCGGTGGCCTCTCGGTCCGGCTGGACGCGCGCGCCCTCACCGTCGTCGTCCTGCTGCTGCTCGCGGCGCTCACCGCGAGCGTGGTGCTGATCGGCACCGGCGACTTCCCGATCCCCGCCGGCGACGTCCTGCGGACCCTCGTCGGCGAGGGCGACCCCGGCCAGGAGTTCATCGTCACCGAGCTGAGGCTGCCCCGGGTCCTGGTCGGGCTGCTCGTCGGCGCCTCCCTCGGGCTCGGCGGCGCCCTGTTCCAGTCCATCTCCCGCAACCCGCTGGGCAGCCCGGACGTGCTCGGCCTCGGACAGGGGGCGACGGCCGGCGCCCTCACGATGATCGTGCTGTTCTCCGGGAGCGCCAACCAGGTCGCCCTCGGCGCGCTCGCCGGCGGACTGGTGACCGGGTTCGCCATCTACGCGCTCGCCTGGAAGCGGGGCGTGCACGGATACCGTCTGGTCCTGGTCGGCATCGGTGTCTCGGCGATCGTCACGGCGGTCAACGGCTATCTGCTCACCAAGTCCGACATCGTCGACGCGACCCGCGCGGTCGTGTGGATGACCGGGTCCCTCGACGGCCGGGACTGGGACCAGGTCTGGCCGCTGCTCGCCCTGTGCGCCGTCCTCGTACCGCTGGTTCTGGCCAACTCCCGCGGCCTGCGGATGATGGAGATGGGCGACGACGTGTCGTACGCCCTCGGCGTGCGCGTGGAGCGCGTACGGCTGCTGCTGATGCTGTCGGCCGTCCTGCTCACCGCGTCCGCGACCGCCGCCGCCGGACCGGTCGGCTTCGTCGCGCTCACCGCGCCCCAGCTCGCCCGGCGGCTGACCCGTTCGCCGGGCCCCAACCTGGCCGCGTCGCTGTGCATGGGCGCCGCCCTCCTGGTCACCGCCGACTGGGTGTCGCAGCGGGCGTTCGGCGCCGAGCAGCTGCCCGTGGGCGTGGTCACCGGCGTACTCGGCGGCGTCTATCTGCTGTGGCTGCTGGTCACCGAGCGCAAGGCAGGCCGGATATGAGCGCCGGCAGCACCGCCGGCAGCGGCCGAACCACCGAAGGAGCACCATGAACCGACTGTCCGCCGAGAACGTCACCCTGGCCTACGACCAGCGGGTCATCGCCGAACAGCTGTCGGTGGAGATACCGGACAACTCCTTCACCGTGATCGTCGGCCCCAACGCGTGCGGCAAGTCGACGCTGCTGCGGGCGCTGTCGCGGATGCTCAAGCCGAGCGAGGGGCGCGTCCTGCTCGACGGGCAGGTCATCCAGTCGATGCCGGCCAAGAAGGTCGCCCGCACCCTCGGCCTGCTGCCCCAGTCCTCCATCGCGCCCGACGGCATCACCGTCGGCGACCTGGTGGGCCGCGGCCGCTACCCGCACCAGGGCCTGCTGCGCCAGTGGTCCGCCGAGGACGAGCGCGTCGTCCAGGAGTCGATGGCCCGCACCGGCATCGCCGAGCTGGCGGAACGTTACGTCGACGAGCTCTCCGGCGGTCAGCGGCAGCGCGTGTGGATCGCCATGGCGCTGGCCCAGCAGACCCCGCTGCTGCTTCTCGACGAGCCGACCACCTTCCTCGACATCCAGCACCAGATCGACGTGCTCGACCTGTGCGCGGACCTGCACGAGGAGCAGGGACGCACCCTCGTCGCCGTGCTGCACGACCTCAACCACGCGGCCCGGTACGCCACCCACCTCATCGCCCTGCGCGAGGGAAAGGTCATCGCCCGGGGCGCCCCGAAGGACATCGTCACCGCCGGGCTGGTCGAGGAGGTCTTCGGACTGCGCTGCCAGGTCATCGACGATCCCGAGACGGGCACCCCGCTGGTGGTGCCGGCGGTCCGCAAGGCGCGGGCGAGGGGCGCGGCCGAGAAGGTGGGCGCTACAAAAGCTTCCTGAGGCGGAACAGGTCCCGCAGGCCCGCCTCCAGGCGCACCCGGCCCGAACCCCAGGCCCTGGCGAAGTGCAGTTCGCCGTCGACCAGGGCCACCAGGTCGTCGCCCGTCATCGCGAGCCGTATCTGCGCCCTCTCGCGCGGCGGGCCGGGAAACGTGTCGCGCACCTCGATCCGGCCGCCGGTGAGCCGGCCGGCGAAGGTCACGTCCAGGTCGGTGATGTGACAGCTGACCGAGCGGTCCATCGCCGTGGCCGCACGGACCTCCCCCTCGGCGCCCCGCATGCTGTCCGAAAGCTTGTCGAGTGCGACACGGCACTCCTCGATCGTGGCCATCGCGGACGACGGTACCGCAGCCGTTCGCGGTAGCGTCGGGGCATGAACGACGCAGTGCCGGGGGTCGCGGACGCGGAGCCGGGAACCGTGCAGCCGCCGCCCGACGACGACCCCGCCGCCCCCGAACCCCTGGACGTGCCGCGCACCCCCACCGGGCATCCCGAGGTCGACGCCCACGTGGAGCGGCTGGCCGACGCCGACCACCTCGCCACGGACGGCCACGTCGAGGTGTACGAGGATGTACACCGGGGGCTGCGCGACGCGCTCACCGCGCTCGACGCCCGCCCGGGACCTCAGGGTCCCGACCGTCACCCGACCACCACCCCTCAACGAGGCCCTTCGGGCCACCGGTCCAACCCGGTACACGGACACAGGAGCTGAACCGAACGTGGCAGGAGTCGCACGCCGCCGTCTCGACGCGGAGCTGGTCCGCCGTAAGCTCGCGCGCTCGCGTGAGCACGCCAGCCAGCTGATCGCCGCCGGGCGGGTCAGCGTCGGCAAGACGGTCGCGGCCAAGCCCGCCACGCAGGTGGAGACCGCCGCCGCGATCGTCGTCGTCGAGGACGCGGGAGACCCGGACTACGTCTCGCGCGGCGGCCACAAGCTGGCCGGCGCCCTGGACGCCTTCGTGCCGCAGGGGCTGGCCGTCGAGGGGCGGCGGGCGCTCGACGCCGGCGCCTCCACCGGTGGCTTCACCGACGTCCTGCTGCGGGCGGGCGCCGCGCACGTGGTCGCCGTGGACGTCGGATACGGACAACTCGCCTGGGCTCTCCGCAACGATGAACGCGTCACCGTCAAGGACCGTACGAACGTACGGGAGTTGACGCTCGAGGTCATTGATGGAGAGCCTGTGGATCTTGTCGTGGGGGATCTGTCCTTCATCCCGCTCGGGCTGGTGCTGCCCGCCCTGAAGCGGTGCGTGAAGCCGGACGCCGACCTGGTGATGATGGTGAAACCGCAGTTCGAGGTGGGCAAGGAGCGGCTGGGCAGCGGCGGAGTCGTCCGCAGCCCGCAACTGCGCGCCGAGGCCGTGCGCGGGGTGGCCGCCAGGGCCTGGGAGCTGGGGCTCGGAGCGAAGGGCGTGACGGCGAGTCCGCTGCCCGGACCCTCCGGGAATGTCGAATACTTTCTGTGGCTGCGGGCCGGGGCTCCGGAACTGGACCCGGCCGATGTTGACCGTGCTGTGGCGGAGGGGCCGCGTTGACACAGAACCGAGCTCGTACTGTTTTCCTGCTGGCCCACACCGGGCGGCCCGCGGCCATCCGCAGCGCCGAACTCGTGGTCAAGGGGCTGCTGCGCTCCGGTCTCGGGGTGCGGGTCCTGGAGGACGAGGCCCGCGACCTGCCGCTCCCGGACGACGTGGAGACCGTCAAGGAGGCCACCCCGCAGTGCCTGGACGACTGTGAGCTGCTGATCGTGCTGGGCGGTGACGGCACGCTGCTGCGCGGCGCTGAGTTCGCCCGCGCCTCCGGGGTGCCCATGCTGGGCGTCAACCTCGGACGGGTCGGATTCCTCGCCGAGGCCGAGCGGGACGACCTGGACAAGGTCGTCGACCGGGTGGTGAGCAGGGCGTACGAGGTCGAGGAGCGGATGACCGTCGACGTCGTCGTGCACCGCAACGGCGACATCGTGCACACGGACTGGGCGCTGAATGAGGCGGCCGTGCAGAAGGTGTCCGCCGAGCGGATGCTGGAGGTCGTCCTGGAGATCGACGGGCGGCCGGTCACCGGGTTCGGCTGCGACGGGATCGTGTGCGCCACGCCGACGGGTTCGACGGCGTACGCGTTCTCCGCGGGCGGGCCCGTGGTGTGGCCGGAGGTCGAGGCGCTGCTGATGGTGCCGATCTCGGCGCACGCGCTGTTCGCCAAGCCGCTGGTGACCTCGCCGGACTCGGTGCTGGCGGTGGAAATACTGCCGCATGTCCCTCCGGGGGTGTTGTGGTGTGACGGGCGGCGGACGGTGGAGTTGCCGGCCGGGGCGCGGGTGGAGGTGCGGCGCGGAGCCGTGCCGGTGCGGTTGGCCCGTTTGCACCACGCCTCGTTCACCGACCGGCTGGTCGCGAAATTCGCGTTGCCCGTGTCCGGGTGGCGCGGTGCGCCGCATTAGCCGTCCCGGTGGGACGGTTTCGCAGCGTCGGCGGGTGCGGGTGGTCTGTGGTTGCCCGCGCCCACGCGGCGGAGCCGCACATCGGCGGGGCCCCGCGCCCCTCAGGGAGGTCCACTCCCGTGGGTGACAAGGGCGGGCCGGTCGCACTCTTCGGCTCGGACCTCGTAAGGTCTAGTTCGTGTTGGAGGAGATGCGGATACGGTCGCTCGGGGTCATCGACGACGCTGTTGTCGAGTTGTCGCCCGGCTTCACCGCCGTCACCGGTGAGACGGGTGCGGGCAAGACCATGGTGGTCACCAGCCTGGGCCTGCTGCTGGGTGGACGGGCGGATGCGGCTCTGGTGCGGATCGGCGCGCGGAACGCGGTGGTCGAGGGACGGATCGCCGTGCCCGAGGGATCCGCGGCCGTCGTACGTGCCGAGGAGGCCGGTGCCGAGCTCGACGACGGGACGCTGCTGGTCAGCCGGACCGTTTCCGCCGAGGGGCGGTCACGGGCGCACCTGGGCGGGCGGAGCGTGCCCGTGGGGCTGCTCGCCGAGCTCGCCGACGACCTGGTGGCCGTGCACGGGCAGACCGACCAGCAGGGGCTGCTGAAGCTGTCCCGGCAGCGGCAGGCGCTGGACCGGTACGCCGGGTACGCGGTCGCCGTGCCGCTCGGCAAGTACGGCGAGGCGTACAAGCGGCTGCGGGCCGTGGCCACGGAGCTGGAACAGATCACCACGCGTGCGCGTGAGCGGGCCCAGGAGGCCGACATGCTGCGCTTCGGGCTCGAGGAGATCGCCGCCGTGGAGCCCCGCGCGGGCGAGGACGTGGAGCTGGCGGAGGAGGCCGAGCGGCTCGGGCACGCCGAGGCGCTGGCGTCCGCCGCGGCGGTCGCGCACGCCGCGCTCGCGGGCAATCCGGAGGACCCCGAGGGCGTGGACGCCGGAACGCTCGTCGTGGGCGCGCAGCGGGCCCTGGAGGCCGTACGGGCGCACGATCCGGCGCTGGCCGCGCTCTCCGACCGGATCGGGGAGGTCGGCATCCTGCTGCGCGACGTGGCCGGGGAGCTGGCGGGGTACGCCGACGACCTGGACGCCGATCCGCTGCGGCTGGCGGCGGTGGAGGAGCGGCGGGCCGCGCTCACCGGACTGACCCGGAAGTACGGCGAGGACATCGCGGCGGTGCTGGAGTGGGCCGAGCAGGGTGCCGCGCGGCTGACGGAACTGGACGGCGACGACGAGCGGATCGGGGAGCTCACCGCCGAGCGTGACGCGCTCCGCGCGGAACTGGGCGTCCTGGCGCAGGAGCTGACGGACGCGCGGACGGAGGCGGCGGAGCGGTTCGCGTCGGCGGTCACCGCCGAGCTGGCCTCGCTGGCCATGCCGCACGCGCGCGTGTCCTTCGACATCCGGCAGACCGAGGACCCGGAGGGCGTCGAGGTGGACGGGCGCACGGTGGCCTACGGGCCGTCGGGCGTGGACGAGGTGGAGCTGCTGCTCGCCCCGCACCCCGGGGCGCCGCCCCGGCCCATCGCCAAGGGCGCCTCGGGCGGTGAGCTGTCGCGCGTGATGCTGGCCGTGGAGGTGGTGTTCGCGGGCACGGACCCCGTGCCGACGTACCTCTTCGACGAGGTCGACGCCGGTGTCGGCGGCAAGGCCGCGGTCGAGATCGGCCGGCGGCTCGCGAAGCTGGCGAAGACGGCACAGGTCGTGGTCGTCACGCACCTGCCCCAGGTGGCCGCGTTCGCCGACCGGCAACTGCTGGTGGAGAAGACCGACGACGGCTCCGTCACCCGCTCCGGCGTGAAGGTGCTCGAAGGTGAGGACCGCATCCGGGAGCTCTCCCGCATGCTCGCCGGCCAGGAGGACTCCGAAACGGCCCGCGCCCACGCGGAGGAGCTGCTGGCGACGGCACGGGCGGACGCGTAGTCGGCGGAGGGAGAGGTTCCGTCACTCGTGTGGGTGACATGCCGTCCTGGGCGGCTCGTGCTCGGGACATCGGCGTTGTCGGAACAGCCGTACGGCCTGGCATCCTTGACGGAGTACGGCGAGGAATCCGTCCGATCCTTCTGTACGTTCTTCGGGACCGCACGAACCGAACCAGGAGCCCGGCCACGTGATCCCCGTGAGCAGCCACTCACCGCTGCGCACCGTGCAGGTGCTGGGCGGTGGCAACGCCGCCAGCAGCGCCCATGTGCGCTCGCTGGCCGCGGGGCTCGTCGCGAGGGGCGTGCGGGTCACGGTGTGCGCCCCCGTCGAGGCGGATCACACCTATGACTTCACCGGCGTCGGCGCCGGCCACGTGCACGTGCCGCGCAGCAGCGACCCGGGGTCGGTGGCCGCGTTGCGGGCCGCCTGCACGGGTGCCGACCTGGTCCACGCGCACGGGCTGCACGCCTCCTTCCGCACCGTGCTGGCTTTGAGCGGACGGCACACCCCGCTCGTCGTCACCTGGCACGACCGGGCGCACGCCGACGGGCCGCGCGCCCACTTCCTGCGCGTGCTGGAGCGGCGGGTCGTCAAGGCGGCCACCGTGGTGCTCGGGACCACCTCCGCCCTCGTCGACCGGGCGCGCCGCACGGGCGCGCGGGATGCCCGGCTGGCCGCCGTGTCCCTCCCCGGACCCCGCACCCCACCGGTGCCGGACGACCCCGACCGGCTGCGACCCAAGATCCGGGCCGAACTCGGCGCCGTCGGCCGCCCGCTGCTCGTCGCCGTCGGCTCCCTCGAACGGCACCGGGGCTACGACGTCCTGCTGGACGCCACGCACGCGTGGCGGCGCCTGGACCCCGTCCCGCTGGTGGTGCTTGCCGGGGAAGGGCCGCTGCGCGGCGAACTCCAGCGCAGGATCGAGGACGAGGAGCTGCCGGTCCGGCTCATCGGCCGGCGCGACGACATCACCGATCTGCTGGCCGCCGCCGATGTCGCGCTGCTGCCGAGCCGGTGGGAGGCGCGTTCCCCGCTCGCCCAGGAGGCCCTCCAGGCGCGGGTGCCGCTCGTCGCGACCGACGTCGGCGGCATCCCCGAACTCGTCGGCGACGCCGCCGAACTCGTCCCGTACGGCAACGCGCGGGCGTTCGCCGAAGCCGTCGTACGGCTGCTGGACGATCCCGAGCGCCGGGAGCTGCTCAAGGAGCGCGGAGTACGGCAGGCGGCCACCTGGCCGACCGAGGACGAGACGGTCGCCCAAGTGCTCAGCGTGTACGACGAGCTGACCCGGCCCCGGCCCCTGATCTGACACCGGTCGTCGCGGTCAGGACACGTGCCGTCGGGCGCGCAGGGCCAGGCCCAGTGCCAGGACCGTGTGCGGGTCGTCGAGGTCGGTGGCCAGCAACTCACCGATGCGGGCCAGCCTGTTGTAGAGCGTCTGCCGGTTCAGATGGAGTTCGCGGGCCGTCTCCGCCTTGCGGCCGGCGTGCGCCAGATAGGTTTCCAGGGTGGGCAGCAGAGGCGGCTTGGAACGGCGGTCGTGGTCCAGCACCGGACCGATCGCCCGGTCCACGAAGTCCGCCAGGTCCGGGTGGTCGCGCAGCCGCCACAGCAGCAGGTCGATGTCCAGCCGGCGGGCGTCGTACCAGGGGCGGTCCGGCAGCCCCTGCGCCGCCGTGGCCGTCTTCGCCGCGTGCCGCAGACCCGTGGACGCCGCCGCCCAGTCCCCGGCCGGCCCGACCACCACGACGGGCGGCCGGCCCCCGGGCCGCAGCATCCCCGCACGTTCCACGCCCGCCCGCAGCGCCGCCGCCACCCGGTCCGCGACCGCCGGCCGTTCGGCCGCCACGCGCAGTCCCAGCAGCAGCGGCACCCGCCCCTCCACCGGCCGCACCCCCAGCAGGACGGGCACCCCGAGCGAGGCCAGTTCCTCACCCACCGCGCGGGCCAGCACCGCCCAGTCGCCGCCCTGCGGGGACAGCGCGTCGCCGAGCCGCATCACCACCGGCAGCAGCCGGCCGGAACCCGGCTTGAACCCCAGCACGCGCGCCTGCGCGGGCGCGTCCGCCGCGTCGATACGGCCCTCGGCGAGGTCGGTGAGGAAGTCCCCGCGTCCCCGCGCCGCCAGCTCCTCCTCCTGACGCGCCTGCATCAGCACCACGGCGAGCAGCCCCGCCGCCCGCTCGGCCGCCGTACGGTGCACCGGCTCCGGCGCGCTGCGCACCGGAAGCAGCACCAGACGCGCCCGCACGCCACCGCTGCCGGGGCCGCCGCCGGGCACGTCCACGAGCGCCGAACCGGCCGGCGGGTCGTCCTGGTGCCGGTCGCGCAGCCCCTCCCACACCTGGAGCGGGTCCGCGCCCTCGGGTCCCTCACCGGCCGCGTACAGCAGCCGGCCGTCGGTCGTCTCCAGGAACACCGGGTTGCCGGTGAACCCGGCGAGGATTTCCAGCACCCGGGGGACCCCGCCGCCGCCCAGCAGCGCCTCGGTGCACCGGCGGTGCACCTCCTCCGCGCGCTGCAGCAGCGCGTAGTGTCCGTTGACGATCTCGGTGTGGATCTCCTCGGTGACCGCCACGAACGGCACCTCGCGGTGCAGCTGGACCAGCGGCAGCCCTGCCGTACGGGCCGAGTCGACGAGGGCGGCGGGCAGCCGGGCGAAGCGCGGGCCCAGCTCGACGACGAGGGCCGCGATGCCCCGCTCGGCCAGCGTGCGCACGAACGCCCGCTGGTCGGCCGGGCGGGTGCCGAGTCCGTACCCGGTGGTCAGCAGCAGCTCGCCGCCCTTGAGCAGCGAGGCGATGTTGGGCACCTCGCCCGCGTGCACCCAGCGCACCGTGCGCTCCAGCCGGTCGGCGCCCGCCACGACCTCCGGCAGCCCACTGCGCAGTCCGGGCAGCTCCAGCGCCCGCCGCACGGTGGTCCCGGCGCCCCGGGTGTCGTATCCGCTGTCCATACGGGGACGCTACCTGCGCGGATGTCGGTGGTACATCCGCGGGGCCGGGGTTGGCGCGGTGGCGGACGGGTAGGGGCGCGGCCATGGACATCAGCGTGGTCGCCGCAGCACGTGAGGACGACAGCCCCGTCGACGAACCGTTGCGGGTCGCAACGGCCGCCGACCGGCTCGGATACGGCGAGGTGTGGCTCGGTGAGGGGCCGACCTGGGACGCGTTCGTGCTGGCCACGGCGGTCGGCCGGGCCACCGGCAAGGTGGCCCTGACCGCCGGTCCGGTGGCGGTGTCGGTGCGCGACCCCCACAGCCTCGCCCGGGGCGCCGCCTCGACGGCCGCGGTCACCGGACGCCCGGTGGGCGTGGCGCTGGGCACGTCCAGCAAGCGGGTCGTCGAGGGCGTGCACGGCCGGCCCCGGGTCCGTCCCGCCGCCGTGCTGGAGGAGACGGCCGCCGCCCTGCGGGTGCTGTTGCACGGGGAGCCCGGCGAGCCGGTCGTGCCCGGCAGCGGATTCCGGCGCCGGCAGCGGCCGCCCGGCGGTCCGCTCACGGTGGCCGCGTTCGGTGACCGGGCGATCGGCACGGCCGCCGCGCACGCCGACCGGATGCTCCTCGACGTCGTCTCCCCGGAACAGGTCCGCGTCCTGCGCGCCAAGCTGCTCGACGCGGCCGAGCGGGCCGGCCGCACCCCGCCGAGACTGGCCGCCTGGGTGCCCGCCGCCGTCGACCCCGGTCCCGCCTCGCTCACCCAGATCCTGCGCAGCGTCGTCGGCTACCTCACCGTGCCCGGCTACCGCGAGATGTTCACGGCGGCGGGCTTCGGCAAGGCGGTCGACCTGGCCCGTACGGGGGCCGACGCCGACACGCTGCTACGGGCCCTGCCGGTCGAGGCCGCGGCCACGGTCGGCCTGATCGGCGCCCCCGACACGGTAAGGGCCCGCATGGACGCCTACGCGGCGGCAGGACTGGACGAGATCGCCCTGGTCCCGGCCACGGCGGGCGACCCCGGTGGCGAACGCACCCTGACGGCGCTCGCACCGGGCTAGCGGACGCCGACGCCCGCCGGGCCGGCCGCACCGGCGAGCGGGAGGCGGCGGGTGGGCCCGGGACGCGCGGACCTCAGCCCCCGTACGCCCCCGAGGCCGTCAGCCGCAGGGCGGTGTCGATGAGGGGGACGTGGCTGAAGGCCTGCGGGAAGTTGCCGACCTGGCGCTGCAGGCGCGGGTCCCACTCCTCCGCCAGCAGGCCGAGGTCGTTGCGCAGGGAGAGCAGCTTCTCGAAGAGCTTCCGCGCCTCGTCCACCCGGCCGATCATCGCCAGGTCGTCCGCCATCCAGAACGAGCAGGCGAGGAACGCGCCCTCGTCGCCCGGCAGGCCGTCGACGCCTTCGTCCTTGCCTTCCGTCGGGTAGCGCAGGATGAAGCCGTCGGACGTGGACAGCTCGCGCTGGATCGCCTCGACGGTGCCGATCACGCGCTTGTCGTCCGGCGGCAGGAAACCCACCTGCGGGATCAGCAGCAGGGAGGCGTCCAGCTCCTTGGAGCCGTAGGACTGCGTGAAGGTGTTGCGCTCCTTGTCGTAGCCCTTCTCGCACACGTTCCGGTGGATGTCGTCGCGCAGCTGCTTCCACTCCTCCAGCGGGCCGTCGGCGTCGCCGGACTCGATCAGCTTGATGGTGCGGTCGACCGCGACCCAGGCCATCACCTTGGAGTGCACGAAGTGGCGGCGCGGGCCGCGCACCTCCCAGATGCCCTCGTCCGGCTCCTGCCAGTGCTTCTCCAGGTAGCGGATCAGCTTCAGCTGGAGCAGTGAGGCGTAGTCGTTGCGGGCCAGGCCGGTCATGTGGGCCAGGTGCAGGGCCTCGGTGACCTCGCCGTACACGTCCAGCTGGAGCTGGTGCGCCGCGCCGTTGCCCACCCGGACCGGGGCGGAGTTCTCGTAACCGGGCAGCCAGTCCAGCTCCGCCTCGCCGAGCTCGCGCTCACCGGCGATGCCGTACATGATCTGCAGGTTCTCCGGGTCGCCCGCCACCGCGCGGAGCAGCCACTCGCGCCAGGCGCGGGCCTCCTCGCGGTAGCCGGTGCGCAGCAGCGAGGACAGGGTGATCGCCGCGTCCCGCAGCCAGGTGTAGCGGTAGTCCCAGTTGCGGACGCCGCTGATGTCCTCCGGCAGGGAGGTGGTGGGCGCGGCCACGATGCCGCCGGTCGGGGCGTACGTCAGCGCCTTGAGCGTGATCAGGGAGCGGATCACGGCCTCGCGGTAGGGGCCGTGGTACGTACAGTGCTCCACCCACTCGCGCCAGAACTCCTCGGTCGCCTCCAGCGACTGCTCCGGCTCCGGCAGCGGCGGCGGCTGCTTGTGCGAGGGCTCCCACGAGATGGTGAACGCGATCCGCTCGCCCGGCGCGACGGTGAAGTCCGAGTACGTGGTCAGCGACTCGCCGTAGGTCTGCACGGAGGTGTCGAACCACACGGAGTCCGGGCCCGCGACGGCGACCGTGCGCCCCTCGTGCCGGTGCACCCACGGGACGATCCTGCCGTAGGAGAACCGCATCCGCAGCGCGGAACGCATGGGCACCCGGCCGGAGACGCCCTCCACGATCCGGATCAGCTGCGGGGCGCCGTCGCGCGGGGGCATGAAGTCCGTCACCCGGACCGTGCCGCGCGGGGTGTCCCACTCCGACTCCAGGATCAGTGAGTCGCCGCGGTAGCCGCGCCGGGTCGCCGTGGGCGGCTCGGCGTCGTCGGCGTGCGCGGGACCCAGCCGCCAGAAGCCGTGCTCCTCGGTGCCCAGCAGGCCGGCGAAGATGGCATGGGAGTCGAAACGGGGCAGGCACAGCCAGTCCACCGTGCCGTCCCGGCAGACCAGCGCGGCGGTCTGCATGTCTCCGATGAGTGCGTAATCTTCGATGCGCCCGGCCACGTGCAACTCCAGTCGAACGGCCACGTCACCCCTCAAGGGGGTTGTCGCTAGTGCGGTCAAGGGGTTTTGAAATGCGTCGTTGAGCTGTGAAGCAAAGCAGTCGCTCAGCCGTGAATGCAAAGCGCCAATCTCTGCTCAACGAACTGACGAGCTCACGTTGTTCCGGAAGTCACGGGCGGGGGTGGTGCCGTTCGGCCGGCCGGGCTCGGCAGCGAGTGTCCGAGCAGGATACGACGCACGTAGATGATCTGTGTGCCGCTCCGGACAACCCGGCTCCGCCGAACGAGTGACCAAGGGGTGAGGGTCCGGTGTGCGGTGCATATCCTGTGTCGGCGCGTGCGCGGAGCGTGGCCGTGAGCCGGTACCGCGCGGCGCTGATACGCTGGTAGCCCGTGGACCGGTGGGCGAGAAACCCCGGAACCGCACCCACAGACCGCGACCACGGGAGCCCCCTCTTGGCCATGCAGCCCGCTGCTTTCCGAAACAGCACAGCGTCGACGACCAAGCACATCTTCGTCACCGGGGGTGTCGCCTCCTCCCTCGGCAAGGGTCTGACCGCCTCCAGCCTCGGTATGCTGCTGAAGGCCCGGGGCCTGCGCGTCGTGATGCAGAAGCTCGACCCGTACCTCAACGTCGACCCGGGGACGATGAACCCCTTCCAGCACGGTGAGGTGTTCGTCACCAACGACGGCGCCGAGACCGACCTGGACATCGGCCACTACGAGCGCTTCCTCGACCGCGACCTGGACGGTTCCGCCAACGTCACCACCGGTCAGGTGTACTCGACGGTGATCGCCAAGGAGCGGCGCGGCGAGTACCTGGGCGACACCGTGCAGGTCATCCCGCACATCACCAACGAGATCAAGCACCGCATCCGCCGCATGGCGACCGACGAGGTCGACGTGGTGATCACGGAGGTCGGCGGCACGGTCGGCGACATCGAGTCGCTGCCGTTCCTGGAGACCGTCCGCCAGGTCCGGCACGAGGTCGGCCGCGACAACGTGTTCGTGGTGCATATCTCGCTCCTGCCGTACATCGGCCCCTCGGGTGAGCTGAAGACGAAGCCGACCCAGCACTCGGTTGCGGCGCTGCGCAACATCGGTATCCAGCCGGACGCGATCGTGCTGCGCTGCGACCGCGAGGTACCGACGGCGATCAAGCGGAAGATCTCGCTGATGTGCGACGTCGACGAGGCCGCCGTGGTCGCCTGCCCCGACGCCCGCTCGATCTACGACATCCCGAAGACCGTGCACGGCGAGGGCCTGGACGCCTATGTCGTGCGCAAGCTGGACCTGCCGTTCCGGGACGTGGACTGGACGACCTGGGACGACCTGCTCGACCGCGTCCACAACCCCGACCACGAGATCACCCTCGCCCTGGTCGGCAAGTACATCGACCTGCCCGACGCCTATCTCTCGGTCACCGAGGCGCTGCGCGCCGGCGGCTTCGCCAACAAGGCCCGGGTGAAGATCAAGTGGGTCACCTCGGACGACTGCAAGACCCCGGCGGACGCCCAGGCGCAGCTCGGTGACGTCGACGGCATCTGCATCCCGGGCGGCTTCGGCGACCGCGGTGTGCTCGGCAAGGTCGGCGCGATCAAGTACGCCCGCGAGAACCGGATCCCGCTGCTGGGCCTCTGCCTCGGTCTGCAGTGCATCGTGATCGAGGCCGCGCGCAGCCTCGCGGACATCTCCGACGCCAACTCCACCGAGTTCGACCCGGCCACCTCCCACCCGGTCATCTCCACCATGGCCGAGCAGCTCGACATCGTCGCCGGCGAGGGTGACATGGGCGGCACCATGCGGCTCGGCATGTACCCGGCCAAGCTGGCCGAGGGCTCGATCGTGCGCGAGGTGTACGACGGCAAGGAGTACGTCGAGGAGCGCCACCGGCACCGCTACGAGGTGAACAACGCCTACCGCGCGGAGCTGGAGAAGAAGGCCGGCATCGTGTTCTCCGGCACCTCCCCGGACGGCAAGCTCGTCGAGTACGTCGAGTACCCGCGCGAGGTCCACCCGTACCTGGTCGCGACCCAGGCGCACCCGGAGCTGCGCTCGCGCCCGACCCGTCCGCACCCGCTCTTCGCGGGCCTGGTGAAGGCCTCGGTCGAGCGGAAGATCTCGAAGTAACACACCCGGTTGTACGGTTGCCGGGGCGCGAACCTTCAAAGGTGCGCGCCCCGGCCACTTTTTCGCACATGTTCACGCACGGCACGCGCACGACCGCCGTACGTCGGGAAGGACAGCCATGACGATCAAGGACACCCCGGAAGAGTGGGAGATCCGCGGGACCGGGACCCCGTTCGTGGGCAACAAGACCTCCGTGCGTACCGACGACGTGGTCATGCCCGACGGAACCGTGGTCCACCGCGACTACCAGGTCCACCCCGGGTCCGTGGCCGTCCTCGCCCTCGATGACGCCGACCGGGTCCTGGTGCTGCGCCAGTACCGGCACCCCGTGCGCCACAAGCTGTGGGAGATCCCGGCCGGACTGCTCGACGTCCCCGGCGAGAACCCGCTGCACGCCGCCCAGCGTGAGCTGTACGAGGAGGCGCACGTCAAGGCGGAGGACTGGCGGGTGCTGACCGACGTCTACACCACGCCCGGCGGCTGCGACGAGGCCGTACGGATCTTCCTGGCCCGGGGGCTCTCCGAGGCCGAGGGCGACCGCTTCGAGGTCGAGGACGAGGAGGCCGACATGGAGCTGGCTCGCGTCCCGGCCGAGGAGCTGGTGCGTGGCGCGCTGGCCGGCGAGCTGCACAACAACTGCCTGGTGGTGGGCGTCCTCTCGCTGGTCGCCGCGCGGGCCGGCGACGGTCTGGACGCGTTGCGTCCGGCTCAGGCGCCGTGGCCGGCGCGTCCGTTCGAGGCCTGATCCCGCCCCGCGCACACGGTGATATGACCATCGGCTGATCCGATCGGGGGATGTGCCCGCCGCGCTCCACCGGGAACGTCGCAGAGCGTGAACTAGGCTCTGGAAAACGCCCGGTCCGGAGTCCCGGCGGGCTCGCGCGTGCGGTGGGACGGGAGTGAGGCCCGTGACGGATCAGGCGGTGGACCCAGACGGTGTGCGGCTCCTTCGGGACGCCGTCGACGAGGGTCGATTCCTGGGCCGTACGAGGGAGCTGAAGGAGTTGCGCGCCGACATCGAGCGCGCGGGACTGGACACCCTCTCCGGCCGCAAGGCGCCCCGCGCGCGCGTCCTGCTCATCGCCGGCCGGCCCGGCTCCGGCCGGACCGCCCTCGCCGGGGAACTCGTCCGCCAGGTCGCCGACCGCTACCCCGACGGCGTGCTGCGCGCCCGGCTGAGCGAACCCGACGGCACGCGCGTGCCCGTCGAGCGCGCCGCGCGGGAGCTGCTCGACGCGCTGGAGGCGTCCGCCCCGGCCGGGGCCACCGAGGACGAGCTCAGCGAGGCGCTGCGCACCGCGCTGGCCGACCGCCGGGTGCTGCTCCTGCTGGACGACGCGGCCGACGCCGGGCAGGTCGACGCGCTGCTGCCGGACAACCCGGACTGCCTGGCCGTCACCGTCTCCTCGGGACCGCTGACCGGCATCGCGGACGTCCGCCCCTGCACCCTCGGCGGCCTCGACACCAAGTCCGCGGTGGAGGTGCTGTCCCGGTTCACCGGATCGGTGCGCGTCACCGTCGACCCCCGGGCCGCCGAACGGCTCGCCGAGCAGTGCCAGGGCCAGCCGGCCGCCCTGGTGCTGGCCGGGGGCTGGCTCGCCGCCCGGCCCAAGGCCGCCGTCGCCGACCTCGCCAGGCAACTGCACGCGGACCCCGGCCAGGACGCCGTCGTCAGCCGCCTCCTGAGGCTCGTGCACGCCTCGCTGCCCGCGTCCGCCGCCCGCACACTGCGGCTGCTCAGCCTCGCCCCGGCCGGTCTGATCGACCCGCACACCGCCGCCGCCCTCGTCGGCTGCTCGGTGGAGTCCGCCCACGCCACCCTGGACGACTTCGTCGCCCACGGGCTGCTGCACACGGTGGGCTCGTCGCTGCCGCAGTACGAGGTGCCCTGCTGTCTGCAGCCCCTGCTGAGCGCCCTCGCCGAGCACCATGAGCGGCCCGCCGAGCTGCAGCTGGCCCGCGCCCGGATGCTGGAGCGGACGGTACGGCTGCTCCAGTCGTGCAGGGCCATCACCGAGACCGACAGCCCCCGGGCACGCGAGAAGCTCCTCGGCATGCCGCGCTCCCTGCGCTTCTCCGGCCCGCGGGCCGCCGCCGACTGGCTGCGCGTGCGCCGGCCCGCCCTGCTGGCCTCCGCGCGGCTCGCGGTCGCCGACGGGGAGCTGGACACCCTTGCCCGGCGCCTGATGTCCCAGCTGGTGCGGGCCATGGTGGCGCACTTCGGCACCCGGGCCGCCGCGAGCGACCTGTACGACATCCACGGCCTGGTCCTCGATGTCGCCGAGCGCCGTGACCTGCCCCGGGAGCGGGCGGCGGCCCTGCTGAACCTCGGCGACCTCGACGCCCGCACCGGCCGCACCACCGACGCCCTGGGGCGCTACCGGGCCGCGCTGGACGCCGGACGCGAGGCGAACGACCCGTACGCGACCGGCCGCGCGATGGAATCCGTGGGCGGCGCCCATCTGGAACTCGGGGACTACGACCGGGCCGCCGACTGGTTCGGCCGCGCCCTGACCGAGCGGCTGGCCCGCGGCGAGCGCGAGGACGCGGCCCGGCTCTACGGCCGTATCGGCGCCGCCCACACCTACGCCGGTCGCTACGGCGAGGCACTGCGCGACTGGCGCGCGGCCGTCGCCGGACACCGCAAGAACGGGGACGTGGCCGCACAGGCGCGGGCGCTGAGCGAACTGGCCCGGGTGCAGGAGTACGCGGGCCGGCTCGACGAGTCGCTGCGCACCTGCCGGGAGGCCGTGGAATGGGCGTGCCGGGCCGAGGACACCCGCCTGCAGGCCGCGCTGCACCTGCGGCTCGCCGACTCCTTCGAGCGCCTCGGCGACCCCGCGTCGGCCGCGCTGCACCGGGGCACGGCCGAGCGCATGCTGGCAGAGGAGGCCCTGGATGAGGACTCCGAGCCGGAACACGGGGCTAACGCCTACGAAATCCGTAGCCCGTCCGCTGAAGATTGAAGCAATGAAAGGCTAGACAGCGGGAACACCTTCATTAAACTGGCTCTGCCGCACCATCTCCTGCGGTCTCTCCCGGTGTGCCCATACGTGCCCGGGTATGTGCAGTGATACCCCCATACCCTCTGAGCCAAGGACCGTGATCGACGTGAAGGTCGGCATCCCCCGCGAAGTCAAGAACAACGAGTTCCGGGTGGCCATCACCCCCGCCGGCGTGCACGAGCTGGTGCGCCACGGCCACCAGGTCGTCATCGAGCGCGGCGCCGGCGTCGGCTCCTCGATCCCGGACGGCGAGTACATCGCCGCCGGCGGGCGGATCCTGGACACCGCCGACGAGGTCTGGGCCGCCGCCGACCTGCTGCTGAAGGTCAAGGAGCCCGTCGCGGAGGAGTACCACCGCCTGCGCAAGGACCAGACCCTCTTCACCTACCTGCACCTGGCCGCGTCCAAGGAGTGCACGGACGCCCTCCTGGAGTCCGGTGCCACCGCGATCGCCTACGAGACCGTCGAGCTGCCCGGTCGCGCGCTGCCGCTGCTCGCCCCGATGTCCGAGGTCGCGGGCCGGCTGGCCCCGCAGGTCGGCGCCTATCACCTGATGCGCGCCAACGGCGGCCGCGGTGTGCTGCCCGGCGGTGTCCCCGGCGTGCTGGCCGGCAGGGCCGTCGTCATCGGCGGTGGCGTCTCCGGCTGGAACGCCGCGCAGATCGCCATCGGCATGGGCTTCCACGTGACCCTGCTCGACAAGGACATCAACAAGCTCCGCGAGGCGGACAAGATCTTCGGCACGAAGATCCAGACCGTCGTCTCCAACGCCTTCGAGCTGGAGAAGGCCTGCCTGGAGGCCGACCTCGTGATCGGCGCGGTCCTCATCCCCGGCGCCAAGGCCCCGAAGCTGGTCACCAACGAGCTGGTCTCGCGGATGAAGGCAGGAAGTGTTCTTGTCGACATCGCGATCGACCAGGGCGGCTGCTTCGAGGACTCCCACCCGACCACGCACGCCGAGCCGACCTTCAAGGTCCACGAGTCGGTGTTCTACTGCGTCGCCAACATGCCCGGCGCGGTGCCCAACACCTCCACCTACGCGCTCACCAACGCCACGCTGCCCTACATCGTCGAACTCGCCGACCGTGGCTGGGTGGAGGCGCTGCGCCGCGACCCCGCGCTCGCCAAGGGGCTCAACACGCATGACGGCAAGGTGGTTTACAAGGAGGTCGCCGAGGCACACGGTCTGGAGCACGTGGAGCTCGCCTCGCTGCTCGGCTGAGCCGCCGGGACGGTAAGTCGACCAAGTCGCCGACCGTCAAAGGCGATACGTCAACATGCGTCGTCAACGTCATGTGTCAGGCCGGACCTTGTCCCACAAGGTCCGGCCTGATGTGTGTATGGTCACTTCCTGATTCCGGGACAACTCGTCTCGAACGTAACCCTTCTACCGATTCGCACACCCGTGAAACCTGCCGTGAGACGGCCGTACGCCCTTGACAGAGGGATGTTTCATTGCCGACACATCGGGCCGGGTCCGGCAGATTGTGTTGCTGCGGACGGTCGACACGCCATAGAGTCGCCAGTCGTCGGCATGGTGCCACGCTGACCTGTCTAGAAGTTTCCTGGTCGCCAAGGAGGTAAGACGACTTGTGAATGAGTCGACATTTACTCCCGGGGGTGGTCACCCAGGAATGTCTGCGCCGGACCAGGAGCCCGCGGGATTCGCTGCTGTCGGCTCCGTAGCTGTGCGCACCTTCGCAGCCCACCGGAGTCACCGGACTTCGGTGGTGACTCAACCAGCAGCCCAGAGCATGGATGGCCATCACGTGAACGCCATGGCCGGCGACGGAAGTGGCGCGCCCCACAACCATTTCGCCGACTACGACGAACTGCCCGAGGGGCACTTCTACGACCCCGACGCCGAGTACGAGCCCGATCCCGAGTACGCGGCCACGCTCGCGCCCGACGCGGCGCGCCAGCGCCGTGAGCGCGTCGGTCCGACCGGGCGCCCGCTGCCGTACTTCCCGATCCCGGGTCCGCTGACCGACCACGGTCCCGCGAAGATCATCGCGATGTGCAACCAGAAGGGCGGCGTCGGCAAGACCACGTCGACCATCAACCTGGGTGCCGCGCTCGCGGAGTACGGACGCCGGGTGCTGCTCGTCGACTTCGACCCGCAGGGCGCGCTGTCGGTCGGTCTCGGCGTCAACCCGATGGAACTCGACCTCACCGTCTACAACCTGCTCATGGAGCGGGGCATGGCGGCCGACGAGGTGCTGCTGAAGACCGCGGTCCCCAACATGGACCTGCTGCCCAGCAACATCGACCTGTCGGCGGCCGAGGTGCAGCTGGTGAGCGAGGTCGCGCGCGAGTCGACGCTGCAGCGGGCGCTGAAGCCGCTGATGGACGACTACGACTACATCGTGATCGACTGCCAGCCCTCGCTCGGCCTGCTCACGGTCAACGCGCTGACCGCCGCGCACAAGGTGATCGTGCCGCTGGAGTGCGAGTTCTTCGCGCTGCGCGGTGTGGCGCTGCTGACCGAGACCATCGAGAAGGTCCAGGAGCGGCTCAACCCCGACCTGGAGCTCGACGGGATCCTCGCCACGATGTACGACTCGCGCACGGTCCACAGCCGCGAGGTGCTCGCGCGCGTGGTCGAGGCGTTCGACGACCACGTCTACCACACGGTCATCGGGCGCACGGTCCGCTTCCCGGAGACCACGGTCGCCGGTGAGCCGATCACCACGTACGCGTCCAACTCCGTCGGTGCCGCCGCCTATCGCCAGCTCGCCAGGGAGGTGCTCGCCCGGTGTCACGCCGAGTGAGTCTG
The DNA here is from genome assembly GCF_044334705.1 of Streptomyces sp. NPDC020731. Taxonomy (NCBI): domain Bacteria; kingdom Bacillati; phylum Actinomycetota; class Actinomycetes; order Kitasatosporales; family Streptomycetaceae; genus Streptomyces; species Streptomyces sp. NPDC020731. Next base: position 213,353 of record NZ_JBIRTN010000013.1, on the reverse strand, counting down.
CCGGGGGCCGACGAACTCTTCCGTACGACAGGGGGGACGGCGCTCCAGGCGTCGACCCCCAGGCGCCAGGCCAATGGCGACGCCCGTGTCCCCGCACCCGCGGGGGAGGGCGACGCGGCGGCGGCCGCCGGGGAGGACGCGCCGCAGTCGGTGCCCGCGCAGGGTGGCGACGGCGGGGGCGCGGAGCATGCCGCGGCGGACGCGGAGCCGGCCGAGGCCGGGGAGTCCCGCAGCCGCGACGCGGCGGGCGCCGGGCGGCGCCAGGCGGCCCAGGACGATGCGGCCCAGCGCAAGCGGGGACGAGCGGCGTCGCGGCGGCCCAGCGGCCGGGAGCGGCACGACGAGAAGATCACCGTGTATGTGTCCGCCGAGGAGCTGATGGACCTCGAACACGCGCGTCTGGTGCTGCGCGGCGAACACGGGCTGGCGGTGGACCGCGGCCGGATCGTCCGTGAGGCGGTCGCCGTGGTCCTCGCCGACCTGGAGAGCCGTGGGGACGCCAGCATCCTCGTACGACGTCTCCGGGGACGGTAGCGGTAGCCTGCGGAGGCCATGACCTCGAACGACGCACCCGCCTCCGGCGCCCGGCCGTCCCGCCGCCGCACCCTGGGCCGGGGCCCGGGAGCGACGCCGGACGACCCGGCTGCCGGGCGCGGGGCGCCCGAGGAGGGCGCGGGCGCGGAGGGTCCCGCGGAACCTTCACCGGCGCAGGAGGCATCCGCCGGGCCCGGCACGGGACCGGCCGGGCCGACGCCGCGGGAGCCGGTCGCGGAGACCGTCACGCGTGCGCCGGCCCCGGCGGCGGGAGCGGACGCCCCGGCCGTCGGCGGGAGCGCGGGCGTGCCCGGCGAACCGGAACTCGCGGAGGCGTCCGGGGCCGGGGCGGAGCCCGGAGGCGGTGCTTCGGGGGCCGGTGCCGGTGAGGACGACGACGGGCGGTTCACGGTTCGGCTGGCGAACTTCGAGGGGCCGTTCGATCTGCTGCTGCAGTTGATCTCGAGGCACAAGCTGGACGTCACCGAGGTCGCGCTGTCCAGGGTGACCGACGAGTTCATGGCGTACATCCGGGCCATGGGGCCCGACTGGGACCTGGACGAGACGACCGAGTTCCTGGTCGTGGCGGCCACGCTGCTCGATCTCAAGGCGGCCCGGCTGCTGCCCGCCGCCGAGGTGGAGGACGAGGCCGACCTCGCCCTCCTCGAGGCCCGGGACCTGCTGTTCGCGAGGCTGCTGCAGTACCGCGCGTACAAGCAGATCGCCGACATCTTCAGCCGGCGCCTCGACGACGAGGCCCGTCGCTACCCCCGTACCGTCGGGCTGGAGCCGCGGTACGCCGAGCTGCTGCCCGAGGTCGTCATCAGCATCGGCCCCGAGGGCTTCGCCAGGCTCGCCGTCAGGGCGATGCAGCCCAGACCCGAGCCACAGGTGTACGTCGACCACATCCACGCCCCGCTGGTCAGCGTGCAGGAACAGGCCGGGATCGTCGTCACACGCCTCAGGGAACTCGGCGAGGCGAGCTTCCGGGACCTCGTCGAGGACACGGACGACACCCTGACCGTCGTGGCCCGGTTCCTCGCCCTGCTGGAGCTGTACCGCGAGAAGGCCGTCGCCCTCGACCAGGAGACCGCGCTCGGTGAGCTGACCGTGCGCTGGACCGGCGGGGACGCAGACACCGCGCCGACGGTCACCGACGAGTTCGACCGGCCGCCGGAGCAGCCCGAGGAGGAGAGGAAGCCGTGAGCGAGGAGACGACCGGGACCCCCGCCGGGCCGCGCACCGTCGCGGAGCTCGACCTCAGGCCCGCCCTCGAGGCGGTCCTCATGGTCGTGGACGAGCCCGCGACCGAGGAGCACCTGGCGAAGATCCTGGAGCGCCCGAAGCGCCAGGTCGCGGACGCGCTGCGCGAGCTGGCCGACGAGTACACCGCCCAGGGCCGCGGCTTCGAACTGCGCCTCGTCGCGGGCGGCTGGCGCTTCTACACCCGCCCCGAGTACGCCGCCGCCGTCGAGGGCTTCGTCCTGGACGGCCAGCAGGCCCGGCTCACCCGGGCCGCCCTGGAGACCCTCGCGGTGGTCGCCTACCGCCGGCCGGTCAGCCGCAGCCGCGTCTCCGCCGTGCGCGGAGTCAACTGCGACGGCGTGATGCGCACCCTCCTGCAGCGCGGTCTGATCGAGGAGGCGGGCACGGAACCCGAAACAGGTGCGATCCTGTACACGACGACGAACTACTTCCTGGAGCGGATGGGCCTGCGCGGTCTGGACGAACTCCCGGAGCTCGCGCCCTTCCTCCCGGAGGCGGAGGCGATCGAGGCCGAGACGCTGGAAGCGGTCCCGTCGTTCGATCCGGACGCCCCGGATTCCGAGGACGCAGACGACAAGACGGAACTTTGATGCGAAGCAGCAGCGGCAGGAACAGCAGCGGAAACAACGGCGGGAGCCGTGGTGGCAACAGCGGCGGCCGCGGCGGGAGCGGCGGTGGCCGCGACAACCACCGTGGCGCCGGTAACAACCGCGACAACCAACAGGGCGGCCGTCCGAAGAAGCCGCGCCCGGAGGAGCGGCGCTACGACGTGGGACCTGGCGCCACCCAGGACGGTCCGAAGTCGGGCCGCGGTCCCTCGGCCCGTGGCGGTGCCAAGGGCGGTCCGAAGAGGCCCCAGCAGCGAGGACGCAGCGCCCCGGCCACGTCCCGTGAGTACGAGACGCGGGCCGAGGAGCGCAACCGGGAGCGGTACGCGGGCAAGAAGGACGTCAAGCCGCCCAAGACCTTCCCCGGCGCCGAGCAGGAGGGCGAGCGGCTGCAGAAGGTGCTCGCCCGCGCGGGCTACGGCTCCCGGCGTGCCTGCGAGGAGCTGATCGAGCAGGCGCGCGTCGAGGTCAACGGCGAGATCGTCCTCGAGCAGGGCAAGCGGGTCGACCCGGAGAAGGACGAGGTCAAGGTCGACGGCCTGACCGTCGCCACCCAGTCGTACCAGTTCTTCTCGCTGAACAAGCCCGCCGGTGTCGTGTCGACCATGGAGGACCCGGAGGGCCGGCAGTGCCTCGGTGACTACGTCACCAACCGCGAGACCCGCCTCTTCCACGTCGGCCGGCTCGACACCGAGACCGAGGGCGTCATCCTGCTCACCAACCACGGCGAGCTGGCGCACCGGCTGACCCACCCCAAGTACGGCGTGAAGAAGACGTACCTGGCGGCCATCGTGGGCCCGATCCCGCGCGACCTGGGCAAGCAGCTCAAGGACGGCATCCAGCTGGAGGACGGCTACGCGCGCGCGGACCACTTCCGGGTCGTGGAGCAGACCGGCAAGAACTACCTCGTCGAGGTGACCCTGCACGAGGGACGCAAGCACATCGTGCGCCGCATGCTCGCGGAGGCCGGCTTCCCGGTCGAGAAGCTGGTGCGCACCGCCTTCGGGCCGATCACCCTGGGCGACCAGAAGTCGGGCTGGCTGCGGCGGTTGTCCAACACCGAGGTCGGGATGCTGATGCAGGAGGTCGACCTCTGAGGGCTTGTGTGCCCACCGCACCCCCTTTATAGTCTAAGTGACTATTAAAGGGGGTGTCGATCATGGACGGCTACGACAGACACGCCTTCGAACCCTTCGCCGTCACCGTCGACCTCGCCGTGTTCACCCTCCGCGCGGGCGTCCTGCACGTCCTGCTCGTCGAGCGCGGCCAGGAGCCGTACGCCGGGCAGTGGGCGCTGCCCGGCGGCTTCGTCCGGCCGGACGAGTCCGCGGAGCGCGCCGCGCGGCGCGAACTGGGCGAGGAGACCGGACTGACGGACGTGTCCGGGCTGCATCTGGAGCAGCTGCGGACCTACAGCGAACCCGACCGCGACCCCCGGATGCGGGTCGTGTCCGTCGCCTTCGCCGCCCTCCTGCCCGACGCCCCCGAGGCACACGGTGGCAGCGACGCGGCGCAGGCCCGCTGGACGCCGTACGACTCCGCGCGGGAGCTCGCCTTCGACCACGGCCGGATCCTGGCCGACGCGCGGGAACGCGTCGGCGCCAAGCTCGAGTACACCTGCCTCGCCACCGCCTTCTGCCCGCCCGAGTTCACCCTCGGGGAGCTGCAACAGGTCTACGAGGCCGTGTGGGGCACCGCCCTGGACCGGCCCAACTTCCGGCGCAAGGTGCTCGCCACCCCGGGTTTCGTCGAGGCCGTCCCCGGCGCCGCGCGCCTCACCGGCGGCCGGGGCAAACCCGCCGCGCTCCACCGCGCGGGCACCGCCACCGCCCTCCACCCGCCTCTGCTCCGGCCGACTCCGGAAGGACGCCCCGCATGACCACGACCACCGTCACCAAGCGCGCCGCGACAGGCGCGCTCACCGGACTCGCCCTGGGGGACGCGCTGGGCTTCCCGACGGAGTTCAACGACGTCCCGTCGATCCTCGCCAGGTTCGGCCCCTGGCGGGGGATGGACCTGCCCCGGCCGGCGATCGTCACCGACGACACCCAGATGACCCTCGCGCTGGGGCGGGGGCTGCGCACGGCCATGGACCGGGGACCGCTCACCCCGAAGCGGCTGGAGCGGCCGGTGCGCGAGGAGTTCGTGGAGTGGTGGCGCTCGCCCGAGAACAACCGCGCGCCGGGCAACACCTGCCTCAAGGCATGCCATCTGCTGGCCCGTGAGGACCGGCGCTGGCAGGACGCCGGCCAGATCGGCTCCAAGGGCTGCGGCGCCAACATGCGCGTCGCGCCCATAGGCCTGGCCCCCGGACTGACCGACGAACAGCGCGCGGGCGCCGCCCAGTTGCAGTCGGCCCTCACCCACGGGCACCCCACCGCGCTCGCCGCCTCCGACCTCACCGCCCACGCCGTACGACTGCTCGCCGAGGGCGCCGAACCGACCGGCCTGATCGGTCTCCTGCGCTCCTACGCCTACGAGAACCGCACCCGTTACCACGAGTTCTGGCTCGGCGACCTGTGGACCCGCGCCCAGGACCCCACCCCCGAGCACTTCATCGCCCGCGGCTGGGACGAGTGCCTGGACATCCTGGAACGCCTCCGGGACGCCGTACGCACCGTCTCGCCCGAGACCGACCCCTGCCTGGCCACGGGCGAGGGCTGGATCGCGGAGGAGGCCCTGGCGACCGGCCTGCTCTGCTTCCTCCTCTTCGTCGACGAACCCCTCACCGCCCTGCGCCGCGCCGCCTGCACCGCGGGCGACTCCGACTCCATCGCCTGCCTCACGGGCGCCTTCGCGGGCGCTTGTCTGGGCGCGGACGCCTGGCCCGCCGAGTGGGCGGACCGCATCGAGTACCGGGGCGACCTGCTGGCGCTGGGAACGCTCTGGGACGCTTGACCGGTGATGGACGCCCTGGACCCCGACCTGCGCCCGGTGATCGCCGAACAGCCCGACCCGGTGCTGTTCGCCACCGTCTCCGGCGCGCACCTGTACGGCTTCCCGTCCCGCGACTCCGACGTGGACCTGCGGGGCGTGCACCTGCTGCCGGCCGCCGATCTCGTCGGGCTGCGCGAGCCGGACGAGACCCGCTCCCGGATGTGGGTCCGGGACGGCGTCGAGATGGACCTGGTCACGCACGACCTGCGCAAGTTCGTACGCCTGATGCTGCGGCGCAACGGCTATGTGCTGGAGCAGCTGCTGTCCCCGCTGGTCGTGCACACCACCGACGCGCACCGGGAGCTGGCCGCGCTCGCCCCTGGCGTCCTCACCAGCCACCACGCCCACCACTACCGGGGGTTCGCGCGGACCCAGTGGCGGCTGTTCGAGAGGACCGGCGAACTCAAACCGCTGCTCTACACCTTCCGGGTGCTCCTCACCGGCATCCACCTGATGCGCTCCGGCGAGGTGCAGCCCCATCTGCCCACGCTCAGCGAGGAAGTCGACGCCGCCCCGGACCACCTGCCGGAGCTGGTCGCCGCCAAGGCGGAGCGCGAGCACGGGGAGGCCCACGTCGACCGCGCACGCGTGCGGGCCGACGTGGAGCGGCTGCACGGCGTGCTGGACGAGGCGCAGGCGGCGTCAGTCCTGCCCGACGCCCCCACCGCGTACGACGCCCTGCACGACCTCGCCGTACGGATCCGCCTGGAGGGCTGAGGCGCGGCGGGTGCGGACGAGGAAGTCCTCGATTCGGCGCCGGTCCGGCTCCTCGGGCAGCGGACTGCGCCGGGCGGCCTCCGCGCCCTCCTCCGCCAGCCGGGCCATCCAGGACTCCGCCTCGGGCCAGGGGACCTCGCCGCGCTTCACCGCGAGCAGCGGTTCGCGGTCCTCGCCCACGTCGATCGTGAGGGTGCCCGTACGGAGCAGGTCGCGGGCGCTGATCAGCAGGCGGAGCAGGTGCATCGCGTGTTTCCAGCGCGGGGTGCCGTGGGCGCGGACGTCGGCCTCCAGTTTGCGGCGCTGGCCGTGGGCGTACCGGGTGAAGGTCTCGTGGACCTTGCGGGAGAGGAAGGCGTCGCGCAGGGACAGCAGCTCGCGGCCGGTGGCGTCGGCGTGCTCCACCAGCGGGGAGTGCAGGCACTCCAGGATGTTGGGGTTGGCGCGCAGGGCCAGCTCGCAGAAGCGTTCCAGCTCCCAGCTGAACTGCTCCTCGGCCGGACCCTCGACATGCGTCGGCGGCTTCTCGAAACGCCAGAACAGAGGAGTGGGCGCGAGGAAGACGCCCCGGCGGTCGGTGTCGCTGTCCTCCGTGGCCAGGCCGAAGGCACGCGAGCCCATGACGCAGGCGTAGATCGTGTGGTCGCCGATCAGGGTCTCGGGGCGCATGCCCGGGAGCGTACGCGGTGGATCACGCCCGGCGGATCGAATTTCCCTCCACCGTGATCCGTTCCTCCGGCAGTGGCCGGGTCGCCGGGCCGTGCTCCACCGAGCCGTCGGTGATCTTGAACCGGCTGCCGTGGCAGGCGCAGTTGACGGTGCCGTCCGCGACGTCGGCCACGACACAGTTCCGGTGGGTGCAGATCGCCGAGAAGGCCTTGAAGTCGCCCTCCTCGGGCTGGGTGACCACGATCTTCTCGTCCGGCAGGACCGTGCCCCCGCCCACCGGGACGTCGGCGGTCGAGGTCAGCTCCTGCCCGGCGGTGTCCGACGAGGCGGCGCCCCCGCCGCCGTCCGATCCGCAGCCCGCGGCCAGTGCCGCCGCACCCGTCGCGAGAAGGACCGTGCGGCGCGTCGCACGAGGGGCCATGCCGTCACTCCCGGAGGTCGCGGTTCCCGCATCCTGACACCGGATGCGCCGAACGGGAAGCAAATCATACGAAGCCTCATGAAACGTGCACATCGACCGTCTCAGCGGGCGAGCGTCCGGAGCCGCCCCCGCGCGGGCTGACTACGCTGGATGACCGAACAGCACACACGCACGTCAGCAAGGAGCATCGTCGTGGCGGTACGCGCGGTCCGGGGGGCCGTCCAGCTGGAGCGGGACGAGGCCGGTCACATGGAGGAGCGGGTCGGCACGCTGCTCACCGCGATCCTGGAGCGCAACGGCCTGCACACCGACGACCTGATCAGCCTCTGGTTCACGGCCACGCCCGACCTGCGCAGCGACTTCCCGGCCGCCGCCGCCCGCGGGCTCGGCATCGTCGACGTCCCCCTGATCTGCGCCCAGGAACTGGACGTCGAGGGCGCCATGCCCCGCGTCGTCCGGGTCCTCGCGCACGTCGAGTACGACAAGCCCCGCGCCGACATCGCGCACGTCTACCTCGGCGCGGCGGCCGCCCTGCGCAAGGACATCGCCCAGTGAGAACCGCACTCGTCATCGGCACCGGACTGATCGGCACGTCCGCCGCGCTCGCCCTGACCCGGCGGGGCGTCGTCGTCCACCTCACCGACCACGACCCGGAGCAGGCCCGTACGGCCGCCGCGCTCGGCGCCGGCACGGACGGGACGCCCGACGGGCCGGTCGACCTGGCGATCGTCGCCGCCCCGCCCGCCCATGTGGCCGACGTGCTCGCCGACGCGATGCGGCGCGGCGCGGCGCGCGGCTACATCGACGTCGCCAGCGTCAAGGGAGGACCGCGCCGCGAGCTCCAGGAGCGAGGACTCGACCTGACCCCGTACATCGGCACCCACCCGATGTCCGGCCGCGAGCGGTCCGGCCCGCTGGCCGCCACCGGGGACCTCTTCGAGGGGCGTCCCTGGGTGCTCACCCCGACCCGGGACACCGACACCGAGGTGCTGAACCTCGCCCTGGAACTGGTCTCGCACTGCAGGGCCGTGCCCGTCGTCATGGACGCCGACGCCCACGACCGGGCCGTGGCCCTCGTCTCCCACATGCCCCACCTGGTGTCCAGCATGGTCGCCGCGCGCCTGGAGCACGCCGAGGAGGCCGCCGTACGACTGTGCGGGCAGGGCATCCGGGACGTGACCCGGATCGCCGCCTCCGACCCCCGGATGTGGATCGACATCCTCTCCGCCAACCCCGGGCCGGTCGCCGACCTGCTCACGGACGTCGCCGCCGACCTGGAGGAGACGGTGCGCGCCCTGCGCGCGCTGCAGTCCTCCGACGAGGACAAGCGCCGCGAGGGCGGCACCGGCATCGAGGACGTGCTGCGCCGCGGCAACGCCGGCCAGGTCCGCGTCCCCGGCAAGCACGGCTCCGCGCCGCGCGTCTACGAGGTCGTGACGGTGCTCATCGACGACCAGCCCGGCCAGCTGGCCCGCATCTTCGCGGACGCCGAGCGCGCCGGGGTCAACATCGAGGACGTCCGCATCGAGCACGCCACCGGACAGCAGGCCGGTCTGGTCCAGCTCATGGTGGAGCCCAAGGCGGCCCCGGTCCTCACCGCGGGGCTGCGGGAGCGGGGCTGGGCGATACGCCAGTGACGGCCCGGGGCGGGGGAAGGGCCAGGGGCGGCCCGCCCCCCCCGAAGGGCCGGATCGTCCGCTTGTCGGAAGGGTTCCGGGGGGCCGGTAACCTGGTGCGGGGTGTGTCCGCGCCCCGCACACACCACTCCACCGCACCAGGAAGGTGTCCCCCCGTGGAAAACGGCGCCGCCCAGCCCGTGATTGTCGCCATCGACGGCCCCTCCGGCACGGGCAAGTCGAGCACGTCGAAGGCCGTGGCGGCGCAGCTCGGCCTGAGCTACCTGGACACCGGCGCCCAGTACCGGGCGATCACCTGGTGGATGGTGACCAACGGCATCGACATAGACGACCCGTCCGCGATCGCCGCCGTCGCCGGGAAGCCTGAGATCGTCTCCGGTACGGCCCCGCAGGATCCGACGATCACCGTCGACGGCGTCGACGTGGCCGGCCCGATCCGCGGACAGGACGTCACCTCCAAGGTCAGCGCGGTCTCCGCGGTCCCCGAGGTGCGGACCCGGATCACCGAGCTGCAGCGGTCCATCGCCGCCTCCGCCGTCACCGGCATCGTCGTCGAGGGCCGCGACATCGGCACCACCGTGCTGCCCGACGCCGACCTGAAGATCTTCCTCACCGCCAGCGCGGAGGCCCGGGCCGCCCGTCGCAGCGGTGAGCTCAAGGGCGCGGACCTGAACACCACCCGCGAGGCCCTGATCAAGCGGGACGCGGCCGACGCCGGCCGCAAGACCTCCCCGCTGGCCAAGGCCGACGACGCCGTCGAGGTGGACACCACCGACCTGACCCTGCAGCAGGTCATCGAGTGTGTCGTCACCCTCGTCGAGGAGAAGCGGGCCGGGAAGTGACCGACGTCCCATCGGTGCGGAGCGCCGAGGTCGGCCGGCGCATCGGCGTCGGCCTGATGTACGGGCTGTTCAAGCCGCGTGTGCTGGGCGCCTGGCGGGTACCCGCGGCCGGACCGCTGATCTTCGCCGTGAACCACTCCCACAACGTCGACGGCCCCATGGTCATGGGCGTGGCGCCCCGGCCGACGCACTTCCTGATCAAGAAGGAGGCGTTCGTCGGCCCGCTCGACCCGTTCCTGACCGGCATCGGCCAGCTGAAGGTGGACCGGCACAGCACCGACCGTACGGCGATCTCCCGGGCGCTGGGCGTGCTGGAGCAGGGCGGCGTCCTCGGCATCTTCCCCGAGGGCACCCGGGGCGAGGGCGACTTCGCCGCGCTCCGCGCGGGGCTCGCGTACTTCGCCGTCCGCGGTGGCGCGCCGGTCGTTCCCGTGGCCGTCCTGGGAAGTTCCGAGCGGCCCGGACGGTTGATAAAGGCGCTGCCCCCGCTGCGCTCCCGCGTCGACGTCGTCTTCGGCGACCCCTTCGAGGCGGGCGACGGCAGCGGCAGACGTACGCGCAAGGCGCTGGACGAGGCGACCGAACGCATCCAGAAGCAGCTCACCGCGCACCTGGAAAACGCCAGGCGCCTCACCGGGCGCTAGGCGACACTGAGTAGTGGATCACCTTCGCACAGGGGGCGTTCCACCGATCACCACGATGAACGCAGAGGTACGGACTTCATGAACGACCACATCCAGCCCGACGGCTCGGACGCGTACGAGCACGACCACGGAGCGCTGGGCGATGCCGAGTTCGCGGAGTTCATGGAGCTCGCCGCGGAGGAGGGCTTCGACGTCGAGGACGTCGAGGGTGCCATCGAGGCGGCGGGCCACGGTCCGCTGCCCGTGCTCGCCGTCGTCGGCCGCCCCAACGTCGGCAAGTCGACCCTGGTGAACCGCATCATCGGCCGCCGCGAGGCGGTCGTCGAGGACAAGCCGGGCGTCACCCGCGACCGCGTCACCTACGAGGCCGAGTGGGCGGGCCGCCGCTTCAAGGTCGTCGACACCGGCGGCTGGGAGCAGGACGTCCTCGGCATCGACGCCTCCGTGGCCGCCCAGGCCGAGTACGCCATCGAGGCCGCCGACGCGGTCGTCTTCGTCGTGGACGCCAAGGTCGGCGCGACCGACACCGACGAGGCCGTCGTCCGGCTGCTGCGCAAGGCCGGCAAGCCGGTCGTGCTGTGCGCCAACAAGGTGGACGGCCCGAGCGGCGAGGCGGACGCGTCCTACCTGTGGTCGCTGGGGCTGGGGGAGCCCTACCCGGTCTCCGCGCTGCACGGCCGCGGCACCGGCGACATGCTGGACCAGGTCCTGGAGGCCCTGCCCGAGGCTCCGGCCCAGACCTTCGGCACCGCCGTCGGCGGCCCGCGCCGCATCGCCCTGATCGGCCGGCCCAACGTCGGCAAGTCCTCGCTGCTGAACAAGGTCGCGGGCGAGGACCGGGTCGTCGTCAACGAACTCGCCGGCACCACCCGTGACCCGGTCGACGAGCTGATCGAACTGGGCGGGGTGACCTGGAAGTTCGTCGACACGGCGGGCATCCGCAAGCGCGTCCACCTCCAGCAGGGCGCCGACTACTACGCCTCGCTGCGCACCGCCGCCGCCGTCGAGAAGGCGGAGGTGGCCGTCGTCCTCATCGACGCCACCGACTCCATCTCGGTGCAGGACCAGCGGATCGTCACCATGGCCGTGGAGGCGGGCCGCGCCCTCGTCCTCGCATACAACAAGTGGGACACCCTCGACGAGGAGCGCCGCTACTACCTGGAGCGGGAGATCGAGACCGAGCTCGGCCAGGTGGCGTGGGCGCCGCGGGTGAACGTCTCGGCGCGCACCGGCCGGCACATGGAGAAGCTGGTCCCGGCCATCGAGACGGCCCTGGAGGGCTGGGAGACCCGGGTCCCGACGGGCAGGCTGAACGCCTTCCTCGGCGAGCTGGTCGCCGCCCACCCGCACCCCGTGCGGGGCGGCAAGCAGCCGCGCATCCTGTTCGGCACCCAGGCCGGCACCAAGCCGCCGCGGTTCGTGCTGTTCGCCTCGGGCTTCATCGAGGCGGGCTACCGGCGGTTCATCGAGCGCCGGCTGCGGGAGGAGTTCGGCTTCGAGGGGACGCCGATCCACATCTCCGTGCGGGTGCGGGAGAAGCGCGGCAAGAAGAAGTAGCCGACGGCGGGCACGGCGAAGGGGCGGCCCCACCGGGACCGCCCCTTCGCCGTACCCCGGGTCAGGCGCCTCTGCGCGGGGCCGGTGGCAGTCCGGCCGGCACGTGGTGCATCCCGGAGGCGGACCGGCCGACCGTGCCGACCCGCTGCCACTGCGGCCCGGCGCCCTGGCGGCCGCCGCTCGCCCCGGCGCCGTGGGCGCCGTTCATGAGGGAGGCGCCGAACGTGCTCGGGCTGTGGCCGCCGTAGGGGCCCGTACTGCGCGGGATGTTCCCGAAGGCGGTGAAGCCCAGCTCCTCCTCGCCGCTGCGGTCACCCGGCAGCGAGCGGAAGGACTTGACGTACTCGGTGTAGAGGGCGTCGTAGATCGGCGTGGCCGAGAGGCCGCTCCGGGAGCCCTGCGCCGGGCGCACGGGTGCGGGGACCGAGGTGAGGGACTGGCGGCGGGGAACGTCGTATGCGTGCACGTATGTCCAAACGACCCCATGCCGTAAGGGATGCGGCCCTTTTGCGGCTTTCGCCGGGAGCGCTCCGGCCGGGTGCCGGCGGGAGCGCTCAGAGGCCGGCGAGGGGCAGCGCCGCGGCGACGAGCTTCCCGTTCGCCGCCGCCTTGTCCAGCGCGTCGCGCAGCAGGTCCTCGCGCGGCTGGCGGCCGATCGAGCCGACCGGGGCCGCGAACATCAGCACCTGCTGGTGCTTGTTGGCGGCCGACCGCCAGCCATCGGTGACCTGGAGCGGCTGGTGCGCCTGCCACCAGGCCACCGGACGGCCACCGCCCGGGTTCGGCTGGAGCACGGCGTGCAGTTGTCCCGCGGCGAGCAGGACCGACCAGCCGTGCAGCGCCGGCGGTACGGCCGACAGCTCGGGCAGGGGCATGAAGCCCTGCTCGATGAGGAGCGGCAGGAAGTCGTCGCCGGCCCCGAGTGAACCGGGCCGCGCGACCGGCGCGGTCGGCTCCACGACCAGCGCCGGGTGCAACTCCCCGGAGAGCAGGACCAGTCCGCTGGTCACCCCGAGCACGGCCTGCTCGGGGGCGGCCTTCGCGGACGCCGGTTCCCCGGTGTCGCCGCCGATGGCCCGCACGGCTCCCCGGAGCTGTTCCTCGGTGACCTGGACGACCTGCGAGGGCAGGCAGCCGGCATGGGCGAAGGCGAGGACGGCGGTCTCGTCCCCGATGAACAGGACGGTGCTGGTGCGCTCCTGCTCCGGGTCGCCCGGGGTGCGGCAGGAGGTGCAGTCGTAACTGCCCGGGGCGGACTCTCCGGCGAGCAGGCGGGCTGCTTCTTCGTCGCCGATCTCGGCGCGTACCTCGTCGCTGAGGTCGAGCATGCGCGGCACGGGTGGCTCCCTCGGGATGCGGTGCGTGGCGAGGCCGGGTGGCTCCCGGCCCGTGGTCCGGGCGGGTCCCCGGCTCATGAAGAAGACAACGGGCGATCTGCGGCGGTAGTCACGCCCCAGGGCGAACGGAATCGAACCATCCAGCGCACACGGTCACGCTGGGCGCGGAATCGGTCATTCATCGTCAACTGCCCGTTGCCGTACTGCCGTTGCGGAGATGAGGTGGCTCACAGGATGCGCTGCCCACTGGTCGACAAATCCCGAAATCAGGGAATGAAGTGGGTGGCCGGAAATCGCCGCTACCCGAGGTAAACGGCAACTGTCCCGGCACGACGGGGTGTTGGTCGGTCCCGGTACCGGGGGCTCCCTGGATTCCTCCGCCGTGTGCAACGAGCGCCGCTCGGGTACGTCCGCCGACCGCACCGCACCACCGCACGACCCGAAGGCGGACGGGGCGAGCGCGGCCCACGCGTCCCGTGACGCGGTGGACGGTGCTCCGCCCGGAGCCCTACGGCTGCCGCGCGGAGGCGGACCGGCCGAGTTCGCCGGCCTCCCCGGCGAACACCACCGCGCCCCGGCGCAGTACGTACACGAAGGCGGGCCGGCCGTACAGGGCGGGCGGCAGCCGCTGCTCGGCGACGACCACGCACGCGTCGAGTGCGGCCAGCAGCGCGTACGTACGGGCCGCGACCGCCGGCGACATGCCCTGGGCGGGCTCGTCGACGAGCACCACGCGCGCGCGTGCCGACACCGCCCGGCACAGGGCCAGCATCCGCTGCTCACCCCCGGAGAGCGTGCCGGCCCGGCGCTCCAGCAGCGCCCGCAGCCGCGGGTAGGCGTCGAGGGCGCGAGCGGGGTCGGGGACGGTGAGGGCGAGGTTCTCCCGCACGGTGAGGGAACCGAACACCGCCCGCCGTTCCGGCACCAGGCACAACCCGCGCCGGGCCCGCTCGTACGCCGGCAGGCCGGTCACGTCCCGTCCGTCCCACACCACGGCCCCGCCGGACAGCGGCACGTCACCGGCCAGCGCCCGCAGGGCGGTCGTACGGCCGGAGCCGTTGCGGCCCAGCAGCAGGGTGAGACCGGGGCCGGGTGCGGCGAGTGTGACGCCGTGCAGGGCCTCCAGGGGGCCGTGACGCACGCGCGCGTGGCGCAGGGAGATGGTGGTCACGGGCCGGTCGCCTCCCCGAGGGCCTCCAGGACGTTCCCGGGCGGCCCGGAGGCGACGATCCGGCCCGCCGCCATCACGTGCACGACGTCGGCGAGGCCGGCGACCAGGTCGAGGTCGTGCTCCACGACCAGGAGGGCCGTGCCGTCGGCGGCCAGCGCCTTCAGGATCCGGGCCAGTGCGGTGACCTCGGCGGTGTCGAGACCGGCGGCGGGTTCGTCGAGCAGCAGCACGCGCGGGGCGGCGGCGAGGGCCCGCGCGAGTTCCACCCGGCGCAGCGTCCCGGTGGGGAGCCCGGCGGCGGGCCGTGCCCTCATCGGCCCGTCGAGCCCGAAGAGCCGCAGTGCCCGCTCCACCGCGCCGGGGTCGCGCAGTCGTCCCTGCTCGGCACCGACGCGCACGTTCTCGGCGACGGTCAGCGTCGGGAAGACCGCCAGCTGCTGGAACGTCCGCGCGACACCGAGCCGGGTGCGGGCGTGCGCGGGCAGCCGCGTGATGTCCCGCCCGCCGAGCGAAACCGACCCCCGCGCGGGGCGCGAGGTCCCCGCCAGACAGTGGAACAGCGTGCTCTTCCCGGCCCCGTTGGGTCCGACGACAGCGGTCACCCGCCCGGCCGGGACGTCCAGATCCACCCCGTCCAACGCGGTGAACCCGCCGTACCGCACACGCAGACCGCGGGCGGCGAGCACAGGAGGGCCGGGGGCCGGTGCGGAGGCCCCCGCGTGCCGACGCCCCACCGGGACCTCACCCCCGCTCGCACGCACCGGCGCGGGGGCGCCGGGCGCCGGGGGCCGGTGAGGCACGTACGGATCCGCCGAGCGCCCGGCCGGGGCGGGCGACGTCCCCCGGCCGGGCAGCTGCCGAGCCCGCTCGGTGGCCGGTGCTCCCGGCACCGCGGGGCCGGCCGCCCTGTCTCGTGCCCCACGACCGGGCGGCCCGTCGCCCGACGGTCCTTCGGCGGCAGGCCCTCCCTCGCGCGGGAGCTCGGGCGACTGCCCGGCGGAGCGTGCTTCCTCGGTGGCTTCTCGGCCCGTGTCGTCCCGCTGCCGTGCGGGGCCGGCGGCGGGCCGGCGCGACGCCGACGCCGTTCGTGGTCCGCCGACGGCCTCCGTGCCCGACCTGCCGGCTCGGGTGTCCGGGGCGGCCCGTTCCGGCAGCTCGGTGCGGGAGCCGGTGCCGTGTGCGCCCGGCCGCGGCCCGGCGCTCGTCGCCGTCGCGCCCGCCGGGACCCCGGGCGGCTTCGGTGGCGGTCCCGGAGGGCGCAGGCGGGCACGGAGGCGGGTGGCCAAGGGGGTCGGTGTCGGGCGGGGCCGGAGGCGGAGTCGGTTCGCCGTGTCGCGCAGAGCCTCGTGGGGGCCGTCCGGGAAACGGCCGGACAGGACCGCCAGGACACCGATCGCGGCCGCCGCGACGCCCCCGTGCGTGCCCGCGTCCAAGCCGACCAGGAGCGCCGCGGCGAGAAGGGCGCCCAGGGTGCTGTCGGCACCCAGGACCACCACCGCGGCGAACCACAACAGGCTCCGCACGGGGTCGTACGCGGCCGGGTCGAAGGCGCGCAGCCCCATGCCGAGCATGCCCCCGCCGAGCGCGGCCAGCGCGGCACCGGAGACGAACGCGAGGAGTTTCAGCGACGGCACGCGCACGCCCGCCGCCAGCGCCCCCGCCTCGTGGTCCCGCATCGCCGCCAGAGCACGGCCCGTGCGGCCCCGGCGCAGCACCCGGGCCGCGAGCAGCGCGCACGCCAGGAGGACCAGTTCCAGGACGTAGTACGCGCGGTCGCCGTCGAAGCCCGCCGGACGGCCCAGGGACAGCCCGGACGTGGCGTACGGCTGGTCGAAGACGAAACGGCTCACCCCGACACCCACCGCGAACGTCGCCAGTGCCAACGCCGGTCCCCGGCGGCCGATCGCCGGCCACCCCGTCAGCACGCCCAGCGGAGCGACCAGGACGACCGCCACCGCGAGCGCGGCCAGCTCCGGCAGCCGGGGCAGGCCGGGGAAGCGGCCGGCCGTCAGCAGCGCCGTGAAGAGGGCGCCCAGACCCGCGTACGCGGCCTGCCCGAGTGAGATCTGCCCGCCCCGGCCGGTGACGACCACCAGCGACAACAGCACCACCCCGAGCGCCGGCACCTGCACCGCCGTGTGCAGATCGCCCCCGGCGAAGCCCAGTGGCAGCAGGAACAGCACACCGGCCACGATCCACACGCCCGGTGGAGCCGGTACCCGCGCGGTGGCGGGGCGCGGGAGCACGTCGCGCGCGCCGACCCCGGGCAGCACCAGGGCGGCGACCAGCAGTGCCACGACGAAGAGGTTGGCGCCGACCGCCTGCAGCAACGGCTCGCCCCACCCGGACGGGTGCAGCCGCGTCAGCTGACTCTGCGCCACCCCGATGCCGAGCGCGACGACCACCGCCACCGTCGGACCGCGCATCCGCGCGGCGACCGCGACCGCCACCACCTCCATCACGAGCAGCGGCAGCCCGTACGGGTCGAGCCGCACGTACGGCGCCAGCAGCACGCCGGTCAGACCGGCCGTGAACGAGCCGAACGCCCAGCCGGCCGCCGCCACCCGGTCCGCGTCGACACCGGCGAGCACGGCCAGCCGGCGGTCGTCCACGACGGCCCGCAACTGCCGCCCGAACCGCGTCCGGCGGATCACCGCCCCGACCCCCGCGGCCAGCACCGCCACCACCGCCAGCTGCCCCCACGGCTCCACCGCCACCAGCACCGGCGCGTCGTCCCGCGCCCCCTGCCCCCACACCAGCGCCGCCCCGCCCACCAGCAGCACGAACACCCCGAGGGACGCCACCAGCGTCCGCGCCGGGTCACCGCCCCGCACGGACAACGGCCGGAACACGAACCGCTCCAGCACCACCCCGATCCCCGGCGCCACCACCAGCAGCGTCAGCGCGGCGGCCCACCACAGCGGCCAGCCCCGGTCGACCACCAGGCCGCGCAGCGCATAGGCGCACACCATCGCGATCGCGCCGTGCGCGAAGTTCAGCACCCCGGTCGCCCGGTACGTCACGATCAGACCGATCCCGGTGAGCGCCGCCGCGGCGCCCACCGACAGTCCGGCCAGCGTGAGGTCGTACGTCAGCGAGGACATCGGCGAGGCTTCAGCCGGTCCCGTCGGTGGGCTCACAGATCGGGCAGGGTCCCAGCCCACCGCCCGCGGCCGACCTCCCGTCCACCGGAACCGCCTCCGTCCTCCCCGCGACCAGCGGGCAGTCCGCGCGGTGCCACAGCGTCCCGCCCGGCACCATCAGCATCTCCCCGCTGACGGCCACCGGCCCGCCGGCCGACCGCCCCGGCTCGTCGGTGCCGGCCGGCTCGGCGGCGACCAGCAGGCCGTACAGCTCCTCCACGCGCGTGGCGGCGACCGCGCCCCGGCCGTGGGCGAGCAGCACCGCCCCGGCGACGATCAGCGCGGCTCCGGGAATGCTGCAGGACGCCAGATAGGGCAGCTGCCGTTCGGCGTAACGCTCACCCGAGACGCCGTACCAGCCGATGACACACAGCACCGCGCCGACGGCGAGCGCGGCCCAGCCCGCCCGGAGGACGGGGTGCGCGATCCGCAGTCGGACTGTCCGCATGGCTTGCACTATGCCCCCTGGAACCCGACCCTGAAAGCACCGGGCGCACACGGTCCGGACCGACACCCGATTGGTGAGCCAGATGGTTCTCGGCAGTGACATCGGGCGGGGGAACACGAGGACGGGGCGCGGCCCACGGACGGCGGGGCGGGGCACGGCGCTGGCCGCCGCCCTGTTCCTGGTCCTGGCGCCGGGCCTCGCGGCATGCGACAGCGGTGGCGGCGGCAGCGGGACTTCCACGCCGTCGGCGGACCGGACGACGAGCGCACCGGGCAGCGCGCCCGCGAACCAGGAGGCGGCCGAACAGGAGATCCGGCAGAACTGGGAGAAGTTCTTCGACCCCCGGACCCCCGTGGACGAGAAGAAGAAGCTCCTGCAGAACGGTGAGCTGCTGGGCCCGGTGCTCGAGGCGTTCAGTGGTGACAACCGCGTCGGACAGGTGAAGGCAGAGGTCACCGAGATCGCGTTCACCTCACCGACCGAGGCGGACGTGACGTTCACCCTCACCCTCAGGGGAGCCACCGCCCTCCCGGACGCCTCCGGCGTCGCCGTCGACGACGACGGCACCTGGAAGGTGTCCGTCAAGTCCCTGTGCGCGCTGGTGCGACTGAGCGGCGATGAATCACCCCCGGACATTCCGGGCTGCTGAGGCCCTGGCCGCGGCGGCGCTCCTCGCCCTGACCGCGGCCTGCGGCAGCCGGCTGCCGCAGAGCGACTTCGAGCACGACGACCGTCCGCCCGCGACCGCCCGGGGCGCCGCCGAGCCGGTCCGCGTCGGCATCGTCACCAGCGCCACCAGCCCGGTCGGCGGCAGCGCCTTCACCGGTCCGCGCGACGGCGCGAAGGCCTGGTTCGACCGGCTCAACGCGCGCGGCGGCATCGACGGCCGGCGCGTCGAGGTGCGGCTGTGCGACGACGGCGGCAGCGGCGTCGGCAACAACGAGTGCGTGCACAGGCTGATCGACGAGGAGAAGGTCGTCGCCCTGGTCGCCACCACCGCCCTGGACTACGCGGGCGCCCCCCGCGTCTCCCGCGCGGGGGTACCCGACATCGGCGGCCAGCCCATCGGCGCCGCGTACGACACCTACCCGCACCTCTACGGCGTCCACGGCAGCGAGGCGCCCAGGAACGGCACACCGGGCTGGGACGGCAAGCTGTACGGCGGCACCGAGGTGTACCGCTACTTCAAGCGCGAGCACGGCGCCCGCACGGCCGCCGTCGTCTCCTACAACCAGTCCGCGTCCGCCGCCTACGCCCGTCTCGTCGAACGCGGCCTGAAGGCCGAGGGCTACAAGGTGGTCACCGAGCAGGTCGACTTCGCGCTGCCCAACTTCCGCGCGGTGGCCGCCGACCTGAAGCAGCAGGGCGCCGACCTGGTCTTCGACGCCATCGACGGCCACGGCAACGCCCGCCTGTGCCAGGCCATGGACGACGTCGGCGCCCGGGTCACCGCCAAGGTCACCAACGTGCAGAACTGGACGTCCACCGTCGCCGAGGACCACAAGGACGCACCGCACTGCCGCAACGCCCTGTGGGTCACCGGCTCCAGCCGCAACTTCGAGGACACCGGCCATCCGGCCGTACGCGAGTTCCGGGACGCCACCGAGGGCCTGGAGACGCACTCCCAGTGGCAGCTGGAGGGGTGGGCCGCCGCCCGCTGGTTCACCGACGCGGCGAAGTCCTGCGCCCGTACGGGCATCACGCGCGCGTGCGTCGACGCCCACGTCGGGGGCGCCCGGGACTACACCGCGGGCGGACTGCTGCTCCCCGTCTCGTTCCGGTGGTCGCCCGAGCCGCCGGCCACCGGCCGGACCTGTCTGTCCGTGGCCCGCTGGCGGGACGGCGAGGGCTGGGTGTCGCAGGGCGACATGAACCGCACCTGCTTCACGGTGCCGCGACTGGCCTACGAACCCTGATCCCGCCCCCTTCAGGACAGTGGCTGTCCGCGACGGCTGGCAGACTCGCCCGCATGTTGGAGACCTCGGCACGCCTGCTGCGTCTGCTGTCCCTGCTCCAGGCCCACCGCGAGTGGTCCGGCACCGATCTCGCCGACCGGCTCGGGGTCAGTGCCCGTACCGTGCGCCGGGACGTGGACCGGTTGCGCGAGCTCGGCTACCCCGTCAACGCCAGCCCGGGCACCGGCGGCGGCTACCAGCTGGGCGCGGGCGCCGAACTGCCGCCGCTGCTGCTGGACGACGAGGAGGCGGTGGCCGTCGCCGTCGGGCTGCGCACCGCCGCCGGACAGGGTGTCGAGGGCATCGGCGAGACCTCCGTACGGGCCCTCGCCAAGCTGGAGCAGGTACTGCCGGACCGGCTGCGCCGCCGCGTGGGCGCCCTGAACGCCTTCACCGTGCCCATGCTGCGCGGTCCCCGCGCGGACGCGGTCGACCCGGCCGTGCTGACCGAACTGGCCCACCTCTGCCGGGACGCGGAGCGGCTGCGCTTCGAGTACCGGGGTCACGACGGCACGCCGAGCCGCCGCACCGTCGAGCCGCACCGCCTGGTGTGCTCCGAACGCCGCTGGTACCTGGTCGCCTGGGACCTCGACCGCGCCGACTGGCGCACCTTCCGCGCGGACCGCATCGACCCCAGACCGCCGCACGGGCCGCGCTTCGTCCCGCGTGAGCCGCCCGCCGAGGACCTCGCCGCCTATGTCTCCCGCGGCGTCTCCACGCGCGCGTACGCCTCGCACGCCGTGGTCCGGCTGCTGGTGCCCGTCGAGGAGGCCGCCGAGCGGATCTCACCCACCGCGGGAACACTGGAGGCGGAGGGGCCGGACAGCTGCCTGCTGCGGACCGGCGCCGCGAGCCTCGACGTCATGGTGATCCATGTGATGATGCTCGGCTTCGAGTTCGAGGTGCTGGAACCGGCCGGGCTGATGGACGCCGTCAGAGTGGCTCATGACCGGCTTGCTCGCTCTTTGGCTCGGGCTGGGACGTCACGGCCGCGTACTCCGGATGGTTCATGTCGAACGCCGGCGACTCCGAACGGACCCGGGGCAGCGTCGTGAAGTTGTGCCGGGGCGGCGGACACGAGGTGGCCCACTCCAGGGAGCGCCCGAAGCCCCAGGGATCGTCGACCTCGACCTTCTCACCGTACTTGGCCGTCTTCCAGACGTTGTAGAGGAACGGGAGCGTGGACATGCCGAGCAGGAAGGCGCCGATGGTGGAGACGGTGTTCAGCGCGGTGAAGCCGTCCGCCGCCAGATAGTCGGCGTAGCGGCGCGGCATGCCCTCGGCGCCCAGCCAGTGCTGCACCAGGAACGTGGCGTGGAAGCCGACGAACAGCGTCCAGAACTGGATCTTGCCGAGCCGCTCGTCGAGCATCTTCCCGGTGAACTTGGGCCACCAGAAGTAGAACCCGGCGAAGGTCGCGAAGACGACGGTGCCGAAGACCACGTAGTGGAAGTGCGCGACGACGAAGTACGAGTCCGTCACATGGAAGTCCAGCGGCGGCGACGCCAGCAGCACCCCCGTCAGCCCGCCGAACAGGAACGACACCAGGAACCCGGTCGCCCACAGCATGGGCGTCTCGAAGGACAGCGAGCCCTTGACCATGGTGCCGGTCCAGTTGAAGAACTTCACGCCGGTCGGCACCGCGATCAGGAAGCTCATGAAGGAGAAGAACGGCAGCAGCACCGCGCCGGTGGCGAACATGTGGTGCGCCCACACCACCACCGACAGGCCCGTGATGGCCATGGTGGCGCCCACCAGCGTCAGGTAGCCGAACAGCGGCTTGCGGCTGAAGACCGGGATGATCTCCGTGACGATGCCGAAGAACGGCAGCGCGATGATGTAGACCTCGGGGTGGCCGAAGAACCAGAACAGGTGCTGCCACAGGAGCGCCCCGCCGTTGGCGGCCTCGAAGACCTGCGAGCCGAACCGCCGGTCCGCCTCCAGCACCAGCAGCGCCGCCGCGAGCACCGGGAACGCCAGCAGGATCAGGATCGACGTGAACAGCGTGTTCCAGGTGAACAGCGGCATCCGGAACATCGTCATCCCGGGGGCGCGCATCCCGACGATGGTGGTGATGAAGTTGACCGCGCCGAGGATGGTGCCGAAGCCGGACAGCGCGAGGCCCATGATCCACAGGTCCGGTCCGAGGCCGGGCGAGTACCGCACGCTGTTCAGCGGCGCGTAGGCGAACCAGCCGTAGGCGGCCGGGCCCCCGGTGACCACCAGCGAACCGAGCACGATCAGCCCGCCGAAGAGGAACAGCCAGTACGAGAACATGTTCAGCCGCGGGAAGGCCACGTCGGGCGCCCCGATCTGCAGCGGCATCAGCTCGTTGGCGAACCCCGCGAAGCTGGGCGTCGCGAACAGCAGCAGCATGATCGTGCCGTGCATCGTGAACATCTGGTTGAACTGCTGGTTGTCGACGATCTGCAGTCCGGGCCGGGCCAGTTCGGCGCGCATCAGCAGCGCCATCACACCGGCGATCAGGAAGAACACGAACGACGTGATCAGGTAGAGGTGGCCGATCTTCTTGTGGTCGGTGGTGGTCAGCCAGTCGATCACCAGCTGCCCGCGTCGCTGCCGGCGCGCCGGTCGCGCCGTCGGCTGGACGGTCTGCGTCCCCATCGCTCGCCCCTTCGCTCCTCGCGCGCCGGGCCCGCCGGGAGCCCGCGCCACATGTACCCCGGGCCCACGCCATGATGCTCACCCCTGCCGGTCTCCGACAGAGGACGTGACGGATCGTGTGGCGGAAACGCGCATTTTCTGTGCGCAACGGCCTGTGTGGTCATGCGCGGCAGCAGAAAAGGAATGGAGCCCGGGAGTACTTCCCCCGGCACTTTCCGTCGGAGTTAATCGCGCCCGTGGTGTGACACGCGGGAATTACGTTCGAATGCCTGCGGAAGGCGTACCGAACCGCCCGTCCGGGTGACGGTCACCGTCACGAACGCCTGTCGTGATCCTGTGACAGAAGTGTGACCGCCGGGGGATCCGGCCCGGTGTTCCGGCTTCCGGCTTCCCCGTTCCCGGGCCAGGGCATAGCGTGGCCGCATGGCACCCATTCCGACACCCTCCGCGGAACCCCACGACAGCCCGGACGCCTACGTCGGCCTCGCGGCGGACCGGGCCGAGCACCGCGCGCGCGAGCGCGGCTGGTCGACGGTGCGGGCGCTGCCCCCAGGAGCGATCATCACCATGGAGTACCGCATGGGCCGGCTGAACTTCGAGGTGCGGGACGGGCTGGTGGCGCGCGCCTGGAAGGGCTGACACACGGCGACGGCCCCGGTTCCCTCGCCGGAACCGGGGCCGTGGCGTGCGCGGCGGACGCCGCGCCGTCCGTCAGGGACGGGTCGCCGACGTCGTACCGCGCGGGTGGCGCTCCGCCTGCGGCGGGCGGCGGCTGCCCGCCGGGGTGACCGGGGAGCGCTCCGCGCGGGTCGTGTGCGGCCCGGGCGCCAGATAGGCGGGCGACCGGGAGGCCGGGCGGCCCGCGGGAACCGGCTCGGGAGCCGTGTCCGCGCGGTCGGTGAGCGGCTTGAGCATGACGGGCTGCCCGAGCGGGCCGGCCTCCGCCGCGCCTTCCCGACGCGTCCGCCAGCGGGCGCGCAGGCCGAAGATCCGTGCCTCCGCGCGGGCGATCATCGGCTCGAACCAGGGCAGCGCCAGCAGGATCAGCAGGCCCGCGACCCAGCCCAGGACCACATCGCTCAGCCAGTGGGTCCCGATGTAGACGGTGGACAGCCCCACACCGAGCGAGGTCACGGCCGACAGCGCGGACAGCCAGCGGCGCGCTCTCGGGGTGGAGGCCAGATAGGCCAGGATTCCCCAGGTCACCACGGCGTTGGCGGTGTGGCCGCTGGGAAATATATCGCCGCCGAGCCACATCTCGTTCGAGCCGATCTCGGTCGCGTAGTGCGGTCCGAGGCGCCCCATGCCGTACTTCGCGGCACCCACGGTGACGTTGAGCAGCAGCAGGGAGACGCCGAGGGCGAGCAGCGGACGCAGGGTGTGCTGCCGCCAGGAGCGCCAGCCCAGCCAGGCCGTCACCATCACCGCCGTCGGGCCGCGCTGGCCGAGGACCACGTAATAGTCGACGAAGGCGTGGATCTCGGACCACTGCTGGTAGGGGCGGAAGAACATCACCTGCCAGTCCAGCCGGACCAGCCAGGAGGTGATCAGCACGGCCCACACGATCGCCAGATAGAAGGCCAGGGTGGAGCCGAACAGCACCACCCGGTGCCGGCTCATTCGCGGCACGCCGATGTGAGCCGGTCGTTCCGGCTCACGATCCAGCCTCGCGAACACCCGGTCCAGACGGGTGGGCTTCCGTTCGGTACGCACCCAATCGACGTTACAGCGAGTGAGTGCGGAAGCCCGTCGAATCAGCCTCTTTGTGATGACGATGTGATGTGGCATTCCTCTCAGCAGGGCCTTTATCGCCGATGAATGCGCAAACCCCGGATGCTGCGGACTTCAATTCTTCTGATCATTCCGGTGGAGGGTTTTATCGCGCTTTTGAATTCGTTCACCGGGGGCTGGTGCGGATTTTCCTCGGCGCTCATCGGCCGCTCCGGACGGTTCAGGGCGGACCGGAGCCGTTCAGCCAGAAGGCCCCGTACACCGCCGAGGCCGCCGCGACCGCCCCCACGACCAGCGCGGACCTGGGCGTACGCAGCCGGGCCAGGGCCAGGGCGAGGGGCAGCAGCAGGGGGAAGGCGGGCAGCAGCAGCCGCGGTTTCGAGCCGAAGTAGCTCGACGCGCACAGGGCGAGCGCGGTGACGACCCCGGCGTACACCAGCAGGGAGAGCGGCTGGCGCTGCCGTACGCAGACGACGTACAGCCACACCACGAGGCCGACGCCGACCACCAGTCCGAGGCCCGCCGGGACGGACGGGAACGACATGAACTTGTCGGCGACGAAGCGGGCGAAGGCGTAACCCCCGTCGAAGCCGTTCCGCCATCCGGCCTGCACGTCGAGATAGCCCAGCGGCCCGTGTCCGGTCCTGTGCCCCACCCACAGAACGTAACCGGCGACTCCGAGGGGCGCGAGGAACATGCCGAGCACCCGGCGCAGGCGCGTTCCGGAGGTGTCCGTGGCGCGCGGGGCGCCCTCCGGTGCCCGGACGCGCCGGGTGGTCGCGGGAGCGCCGGCGCGTTCCCCGGCCCGCGCGCCGCCCTCCGGCACCGCGCTGCGGTCCCACGCGAAAGAAGTGCGGTCCCGCGCGGGGGAGGAGCGGTCCCGCGCGGAGGCCTGTCCCCGCGCGAAGGCGCGTTCCTGCAGGAACGCGGCGGTGCCCGCCGCCCACACCGCCGCGACCACCGCCAGCCCCACCGGGCGGGTCAGCCCCGCCAGGCCCGCCAGGGCACCCGCCGTCACCCAGTGCCCCGTCAGCACGGCGTACAGCGACCATGCGGCGAGCGCGGTGAACAGGGACTCGCTGTACGCCATCGACTGCACGATCCCGACCGGCAGCACCGCCCACAGCAGCACCGCGCACACCCCGGCCCGGCGCCCGTACACGTGGTCGGCCACCGCGAAGACCCCCCAGGCCGCCGCGAGCGAGGCGAGCACGCTCACCACGAAGCCCCCGTCCGCGTACGACAGCGGGGACACCGTCGCCACCAGCCGCTCCAGCCACGGGAGCAACGGGAAGAACGCCAGGTCGGAATGGACGTCCCCGTTGGACAGCCGCACCTCGTGGCCGTACCCGAGCTCGGCGACCCCCGTGTACCAGAGCGCGTCCCAGCGGGCGGTCAGCAGGGTGTACGCGTCCTTGCCGCGCGCCCCGCTCCACAGGGCCAGCACGACCAGGCCCAGGGCACGCACGGCGGCGTACCCGAGGAGCGCCGGTGCGGCCCGGCGCAGTGCTCCGGGGCGGGCCGGGGCGACGCGCGCGTCGAGATCGTTCACGGGCCCGATTATCGACCCGGCGTGGAACCGGACCGCCCGGCGGGGCGTGTGACCTCGACGAGGGGAGTGGTGTACGCCACACCGGTCTGCCGGAGCAGTGAGAGGCCCGCCACTGGCCCCCGGCCCTCACTCGCGTACTCTGACG
Source organism: Streptomyces sp. NPDC020731 (assembly GCF_044334705.1). Taxonomy (NCBI): domain Bacteria; kingdom Bacillati; phylum Actinomycetota; class Actinomycetes; order Kitasatosporales; family Streptomycetaceae; genus Streptomyces; species Streptomyces sp. NPDC020731. The sequence continues at coordinate 187,414 of NZ_JBIRTN010000013.1, read as the reverse complement.
TGTCACTCGCCGATCGCTGCGCGGGCCGGAGACCACCGCTCCTCTCCGGCCGAGTCACGGGGGAGTCCCCGACCCCGTGAGCCCGCCGATCGTGAGGGAACATCTGGGAGGTACGTACATGTCCGGGACGACCACGGCCGCCGCGCTGCGCCGTCGGGCGGCCGGGGCCGGTGCCAACCGCTGGGTGGTGCTCGTCGTCCTCTGCGTCAGCCTGCTGCTGGTCGCCGTCGACGCCACCGTGCTGCACGTCGCGGTCCCCGCCGTCACCGAGGACCTGCGGCCCGGCGCGATGGAGCTGCTCTGGATCGTCGACGCCTACCCCTTGGTCTGCGCCTCGCTGCTGATCCTCTTCGGCACCCTCGGCGACCGGATCGGCCGCAGACGCGTCCTGCTGCTCGGTTACACCCTGTTCGGCGTCGCCTCCGGCATGGCGGCCCTCGCGGACAACGCCCAGCTGCTGATCGTGGCGCGGGCGCTGCTCGGTGTCGGTGGCGCGATGATCATGCCGGCGACGCTGTCGATCCTGCGTCAGGTCTTCCCGGACCGGCGCGAGCGGGCGCTCGCCATCGGTGTCTGGAGCGCGGTCGCCGCCGTGGGCGCGGCGGTCGGCCCCCTGCTCGGCGGCTTCCTGCTGGAGCACTTCTGGTGGGGTTCGGTGTTCCTGGTCAACATCCCGCTGATGCTGGTCAGCCTCCCGGTCGGGTGGATCCTGCTGCCCGAGTCGAAGGGTGAGGACGACGGCCCCTGGGACGTGGTCGGCGCGCTGATGGCCGCCGTCGGACTGTTCGCGGTGGTCCTCGGCGTGAAGCGGCTCGGCGGCGGTGCCTCCGCCGCCGGCGTGTGGACCGTGCTGCCGCTGCTCGTGGGCGCCGGACTGCTGACCGCCTTCGTGCGCCGGCAGCGGCGCCGCACGCATCCGCTGGTCGACCTGCGGATGTTCGCCCGGCCGGCGTTCAGTACGGCGGTGGGCTGCATCGTGCTGGCGATGCTCGCCCTGGTGGGCCTGGAACTGATCGCGGCCCAGTACCTCCAGCTCGTGCTCGGGCTCTCCCCGCTGGAGACCGGGCTGCGCCTGCTGCCGCTGACGATCGCGGCGATGGCGGCGGGCCTGGCGGGCGCGCGGATGCTGCGCCGGTTCGGCCCGCGCCGTACGGTCTGCTCCGGCTTCTGTCTGACGGCCGCCGCGGTGGTGGTCCTGACCGCGATGGGTGGTCAGGACGACTGGCCGCTGCTGCTGACCGGTTTCGTCCTGCTCGGCTTCGGCCTGGAGACCACGCTGTTCGGGGCGTACGAGTCGATGCTCAGCGAGGCGCCGCCGGACCGGGCCGGCGGGGCGGCCGCGATCGGCGAGACCTCCTACCAGCTGGGCGCCGGCATGGGGATCGCACTCCTCGGCAGTGTGATGAACGGGGCCTACGCACCCGGTCTCACCGGCATACCCGGGGTGTCCTCGGCGGCGTCCTCGGCGGCCTCGCACTCGCTGGGGGAGGCCTACGAGGTGGCCGACCGGCTCGGCGGACCCGCGGGGACCGCCCTGCGCGATGCGGCGCGCCACTCCTTCGTGCACGGACTGCACGTGACCCTGCTGGTGAGCGCGGGTCTGCTGCTGCTCGGGGCGGTGATGGCGCTCAGGCTGCCCCGGGTGATGCAGTGCGAGCCGCCGGCCGTGCAGGTGCCCGCGCCGCGGGAGGCCGCGGAGCGCCGGGTCTCCGAGCTGAAGGTGTGAGCCGTCTCCCGCACCAGCCGGGTGGACGTGCGGAGGACCGCGTCGTAACGTCGCCCCGAGCCGTGACTAGCAGCGCTAGTTAATGTCCCGGACCAGCCCCGGAGGGTGCCCCATGTCCGCGTCCGCGAAGTTGCCCCCCTTCGACCCCGCCGACCCCCTCGGCCTCGACGACCTGCTGGAGCCGGAGGACCTGGCCGTCCGGGACACCGTGCGCACCTGGGCCGCCGACCGGGTGCTCCCGTACGTGGCCGACTGGTACGAGAAGGGCGAGCTGCCCGGCATCCGGGAGCTGGCCCGGGAACTCGGCGGGATCGGCGCGCTCGGCATGTCCCTCGACGGCTACGGCTGCGCGGGCGCCAGCGCCGTCCAGTACGGACTGGCCTGCCTGGAGCTGGAGGCGGCCGACTCCGGGATCCGCTCCCTGGTCTCCGTGCAGGGCTCGCTCGCCATGTACGCCGTCCACCGCTTCGGCAGTGAGGAGCAGAAGCGGCAATGGCTGCCCCGGATGGCCTCCGGCGAGGTCATCGGCTGCTTCGGGCTCACCGAACCCGACCACGGCTCCGACCCGGCCTCGATGCGCACGTACGCCAGGCGCGACGGAGGGGACTGGGTGCTCAACGGGCGCAAGATGTGGATCACCAACGGGTCCGTGGCCGGTGTCGCCGTGGTGTGGGCGCGGACCGACGAGGGGATCCGCGGCTTCGTGGTGCCCACCGACAGCGCCGGGTTCTCGGCGCCCGAGATCAAGCACAAGTGGTCGCTGCGCGCCTCCGTCACCAGCGAGCTGGTCCTCGACGACGTACGGCTGCCCGCCGACGCCGTCCTGCCCGGGGCGACCGGACTCAAGGGCCCGCTCGGCTGCCTCTCGCACGCCCGGTACGGGATCGTCTGGGGCGCGATGGGCGCCGCGCGGAGCTGCTTCGGGGCGGCGGTCGACTACGCGAAGTCGCGGGAGCAGTTCGGGCGGCCCATCGGCGGGTTCCAGCTGACCCAGGCCAAGCTCGCCGACATGGCGGTCGAACTGCACAAGGGGATTCTGCTCGCCCACCATCTGGGGCGGCGCATGGACGCCGGCCGCCTGCGTCCCGAGCAGGTCAGCTTCGGCAAGCTCAACAACGTCCGCGAGGCCATCGACATCTGCCGTACGGCGCGGACGATCCTCGGTGCCAACGGGATCTCGCTCGAGTACCCGGTGATGCGGCACGCGACCAACCTGGAATCGGTGCTCACCTACGAGGGCACCGTCGAAATGCACCAGCTCGTGCTGGGCAAGGCGCTCACCGGGCTCGACGCCTTCCGGTGAGCCTCCGGCAGGGGCGGGACCGGTACGCGGTCCCGCCTCAGCTCTGGTTGAAGAAGCCGTCCGACCGGTGCGCGGCCGGCTCACCGCTGACGACCTCGGTGTCGGCCGGGCTGAGCAGGAACACCCGGTTCGACACCCGCTCGATGGAACCGCGCAGGCCGAAGATCAGGCCCGCGGCGAAGTCGACGACGCGCTTGGCGTCACCGGCGTCCATGGCCGTGAGGTTCATGATGACGGGAACGCCCTCGCGGAACAGTTCGCCGATGGCGCGGGCGTCCCGGAAGCTGTCCGGGGTGACCGTGCCGATCCGGCGGCCCCTCTCCTCGGCGACGTCCGTGGCCACCTTGACCCGCGGATCGGTGACCCAGGCCTCGCCGGACTCGCTCCCGTCGGAGTAGTCGTCGTCGTAGTAACGCTCGTCTTCGTTGTCGTCGACGAGGCCAAGCCAGGCACTCGCCTTGCGTACCGATCCCATGGACGCCTCCTCTCACAGCGGTCTTTCTTGTCTTTCCGCATCCCTATGGTCGTCCATGATGCGGACGTCGCGCCAAGCGGATAGACGTCGCGCGGGGGGTTTGTGACGGTACTGGTGCACAGCTGATCCGTCGAGAGTCCGGGTTTCCCAAGGGTCCTGGTGTAAACGGCTGCTGACTGTGAGTGAAATATGATTCTTCCCGGCGTACGGGTGAGGAAGGGTGCGTACGGGTGAACGCCGGGGCCGGTACGATGCCGCCGCTCGACGTCGTACAACTGCACGGGGGGACATCGTGTTCGGAATGGTCAGGCCGTGTCGGCACCGGCTCGGGGAGAAGCTCACCGCACAGTGGGTGGCCCATTTGTGCGGGTTGTGCCTCGCGTTGCGCGGGGACCACGGGCAGCTCGCGAGGATCGTCACCAACTACGACGGGCTCCTCATATCCGTCCTGACGGAAGCTCAGGCGGCCCGCCCGGACACGGGACGGCGCACCGCGGGGCCGTGCCCGCTGCGCGGTATGCGCACCGCGTCCGTCGCGCACGGTGAGGGCGCGCGGCTCGCGGCGGCCGTCTCCCTCGTCCTCGCCTCCGCCAAGGTGCGCGACCACGTCGCCGACGGCGACGGGATGCTGGCGCGAGGGCCGGTCGCGCTCGCCGCGCGCCGGGTCGCGGCGAGCTGGGACCGGGCGGGAGCGCGGACCGGTTCGGACGTCGGGTTCGACACCGCCGTCCTCGTCGACGCCGTGGACCGGCAGACCGGCATCGAGACCCTCGCCGGGCCCGGTACCCCGGTCCTCACCGTCACCGAGCCGACCGAGACCGCGACGGCCGCGGCCTTCGCGCACACCGCGGTGCTGGCCGGCCGGCCGCACAACGCCGTACCGCTCGCGGAGGCCGGCCGCCTCTTCGGGCGCCTCGCGCACCTCCTGGACGCCGTGGAGGACCGGGAGGCCGACGCGGCCTCGGGCGCCTGGAACCCGCTCGCCGCCACCGGAACCCCGCTGGAGGAGGCCCGCCGGCTCGCCGACGACGCGGTGCACGGCATCCGGCTCGCCCTGAAGGAAGTGGAGTTCACCGACGGCGGTCTCGCGCACCGGCTGCTCGTCCATGAATTGCCCAACTCCGTCCATCGCGCCTTCGGTACGGTCTCCTGTGCCCACGGAACCGGCCCTTACGCGCCTCCCGGCACCCCCGGTGGCCCGCCGCCCCCCGAGCCGCCGCGCCGCGACCGGCGCGGACTGCTGGCCGGCTGCGCCGTGTGGCTGGGGCTCGCCTGCACCTGCCAACTGTGCTGCGGCACCTACGACGACCCCTGGAGCCGGGAGCAGAAGCAGGGGCCCTGTACCAACTGCGACTGCAGCGGGTGCGGCGACTGCTGCAACTGCTGTGAGTGCTGCAACTGCTGTGGTGAGGACGGTTGCTGCAGCGGCTGCGACTGCGGCTGCGACTGCTGACGGACCGGCTATCCGGAGGAGCGACTTCCGGACAGCGTGCGGCTGTTCGACCGGTCGTGATGTGTGTGCGATGTGGGTGTGACCACGGGTAACGCGATCCCGCGCACGGACCAAATCTCATAGAAGGTTCAAAGGTTGACGGCCAAAAGGCACCCTTGCGCCGAACGGTCGGTCGGCCGAATACTCGCCCACAGCGCTTGTCAGGAGCACGGCGTGTTCGGAATCCGGGCACCCGGCACCCTGGCTGCGCCTCACCGGGCCCACAACCCCACGAGGGCCCCCTACTTCCTTTGTGGAGGAACGAGAAGTGAGGATCAAGCGCACCACCCCCCGTAGCGGCATCTCGAGACGGACTCGGCTGATCGCCGTAGCAACCGGCTTCGTGGCCGCTGCCGCGATCGTGGTCCCCAGCGCGAACGCGGCCGAGACCCCCACCACCTTCAGCTCCGCCGAACTCAAGAGCGTGAGCGGCTCGGTGCTGGAGGCCGACGTCCCGGGCACCGCCTGGGCCGTCGACAGCAAGACCAACCGGGTGCTGCTCACCGTCGACAGCACCGTCTCCCAGGCCGAGATCAACAAGATCAAGCGGCAGGCCGGGGGCGACGCCGCCGCGATCACCGTCAAGCGCACCCCGGGCAAGATCAGCAAGCTCATCCAGGGCGGCGACGCCATCTACGCGAGCAGCTGGCGCTGCTCCCTCGGCTTCAACGTCCGCAGCAGCAGCGGTGCCGAGTACTTCCTGACCGCCGGTCACTGCACCGACGGCGCGGGTACCTGGTACTCCAACTCCGGGCGCACCTCGGCCATCGGCTCGACGGCCGGATCCAGCTTCCCGGGCAACGACTACGGCATCGTCCGGTACACCGGCTCCGTCAGCCGGCCCGGCACCGCGAACGGCGTGGACATCACCCGCGCGGCCACCCCGAGCGTGGGCACCACCGTCATCCGTGACGGCTCCACCACCGGCACCCACAGCGGCCGGGTCACCGCCCTGAACGCCACCGTCAACTACGGCGGCGGCGACGTCGTCTCCGGTCTCATCCAGACCACGGTCTGTGCCGAGCCCGGCGACTCCGGTGGCGCGCTCTACGGCAGCAACGGCACCGCGTACGGTCTGACCTCCGGTGGCAGCGGCAACTGCTCCTCCGGCGGTACGACCTTCTTCCAGCCGGTGACGGAGGCCCTGAGCGCCTACGGCGTCAGCGTCTACTAGGACCGGCCCCCGGGACCGGCCCGCACCACCGGTCCCACGGGTCCCACCTTGCAGCCGGCAGTACGACGAGCCCCCGCACGCGATCGCCGTGCGGGGGCTCGCCCTTGTCAGGGGTGCGGGGCTACCGTCGAGGGACACACCAGGACGCGCCGGGCGGCACCGGACGCGTGATCACCTGATGCGCCACTTCGGACCCCGGGGGCCGTGATGGTCGAGGAACTGGTGACGGCGGGAGCGGCGGCGGCGTCCGCCGGAGTGCTCTACGTGATGGCGGCGGCGCGGGTCGTCAAGCAGTACGAGCGGGGCGTGGTGTTCCGGCTCGGCCGGCTCCGCCCGCAGGTGCGCGAGCCCGGGTTCACCATGGTCGTTCCGTTCGTGGACCGCCTCCACAAGGTCAACCTCCAGATCGTCACGATGCCGGTCCCCGCCCAGGAGGGCATCACCCGGGACAACGTCACCGTCCGGGTCGACGCGGTCGTCTACTTCAAGGTCGCCGACGCGGCCGACGCCCTGGTGCAGGTGGAGGACTACCGGTTCGCGGTCTCCCAGATGGCCCAGACCTCGCTGCGGTCGATCATCGGCAAGAGCGACCTCGACGACCTGCTGTCCAACCGGGAGAAGCTGAACCAGGGCCTGGAGCTGATGATCGACAGCCCCGCCGTCGGCTGGGGCGTGCAGATCGACCGCGTCGAGATCAAGGACGTCTCCCTGCCCGACACCATGAAGCGGTCCATGGCCCGCCAGGCCGAGGCCGACCGCGAACGCCGGGCCCGCGTCATCAACGCCGACGCCGAACTCCAGGCGTCCAGGAAACTCGCCGAGGCGGCCCAGCAGATGGAGGAGACCCCCTCCGCCCTCCAGCTCCGCCTGCTGCAGACCATCGTCGCCGTCGCCGCCGAGAAGAACTCCACCCTCGTCCTGCCCTTCCCCGTCGAACTCCTCCGCTTCCTGGAACGGGCCCAGCAGCCCGCACCGCCGGCCCCGGAACCGGTGCGGAAGCAACGTCCGCCCGCCGCGCCGCTCGTGGATCCGGACCACGAAGGGTCGAATTCAAGCCAGGACCCGACCCCGCGTACCGTACCGCCGGTTACTCCCTCGTAGCGTTTGCAGTGTGAACCGCCCTGCGTGTCCATGACCTGTCAGGACATAGGGGGCGCGCGGCCGTTGTCGTACGCGCGTCCTGAAGTCGACCTTGTGTGCTCCCCGTGGGGTTCGGAAGAGTGGGCGCCGTTCGACGGCACGGGCGTGGCTTCTTTTGTTCTCTGCCCCCGTGGCCGTATGCCTTCCGGTCCGGTGAGGTCCCCACAACCTCCCGGACCGTCCCCCCACAGGAGGACGTGAGTTGAAGCACCGACGCATATCCCGGCGACGTGCGGTCATGGCGGGTGCGGGCATCGCCGCACTGGCCGCCGGCGCGGTCACCTTCCAGACTGCGAACGCCAGCGAGATCCCGGCGGACTCCGCGCCCCGGACCCTCTCGATCGGAGCGGCCGGAAAGCTCGCCTCGACGCTCGCCCAGGACCTGGGCGCCGACGCGGCGGGAACGTACTACGACGCGAAGAGCAAGGCCCTCGTGGTGAACGTGCTCGACGAGACCGCCGCCGACACCGTCGAGTCGGCCGGCGCCAAGGCGAGAGTCGTGGCGAACTCCCTCACCGAGCTGAAGAGCGCGCGCACCACCCTCAAGCAGGACGCCACCATCCCGGGCACCGCCTGGGTGACCGACCCGACCACCAACAAGGTCGTCGTCACCGCGGACCGTACGGTCTCCGAGGCCGAGTGGGCCAAGCTGACCGAGGTCGTCGACGGGCTCGGCGCCACCGCCGAACTCCGGCGCACCAAGGGCGAGTACAAGCCCTTCGTCGCCGGCGGCGACGCCATCACCGGCAACGGCGGGCGCTGCTCGCTCGGCTTCAACGTGACCAAGGGCGGCGAGCCGCACTTCCTCACCGCCGGGCACTGCACCGAGGGGATCTCCACCTGGTCGGACTCCTCGGGCAACGTGATCGGCGAGAACGCGGACTCCAGCTTCCCGGGCGACGACTACGGCCTGGTCAAGTACACCACCGACGTGGCCCACCCGAGCGAGGTGAACCTCTATGACGGCTCCGCGCAGGCGATCTCCGGTGCCGCCGAGGCCACCGTCGGCATGCAGGTCACCCGCAGCGGCTCCACGACCCAGGTGCACTCCGGCACGGTCACCGGTCTGGACGCCACCGTGAACTACGGCAACGGCGACATCGTCAACGGCCTGATCCAGACCGACGTGTGCGCCGAGCCCGGCGACAGCGGCGGCTCGCTCTTCTCGGGCGGCAGCGCGGTCGGCCTCACCTCCGGTGGCAGCGGCGACTGCACGTCGGGCGGCGAGACCTTCTTCCAGCCGGTGACGGAGGCCCTCTCGGCGACCGGCACCCAGATCGGCTGAGCCCTCCCTCGTACGACGGCCCGCCCCTCCACGCGGAGGGGCGGGCCGGTCTCAGTTGGCCCACGGCGGCACGACGCGCGTGCCGTCGGCCAGGGTCGCCTCCAGGCCGCGGGACGTGGTGACCCAGGAGACGGCGGCCTCGGCGGCCGGGTTCTCGACGGCGAGGGTCGCGCCGGAGTTGATGATCACCGTGTCGCCGGCGGTGACGCGGTGGGCGGTGCCGTCGAGGGTGATCAGCAACTCGCCGGCGAGCAGATGGAAGATCTCCTCCCGGTTGACGGTGTGCGCGGGCGCCTTCGTGCCGGCGGGAATCTCGCCCCGCCAGGCGCACAGCTCCTCGCTGCCGGTCGAGGGGGTGGCGTACGAGACGAAACGGGCGCCGTGCATCTCGTGGACGACGGCGTCGGACGGGCGGACGACGGGCATGACGGCCTCCATGTATGGTCAAGGTGCTTGTCTATATGGTCAAGCTGCTTGACCATTTCGTCAAGGTGCTTGAATTTCCTCGTGCAGAACTCCGAGGCCATGGCCCTGTCCGCCGCCCTGCTCGCCGTCGCCGGCGGGCTCGTCCAGCGCGTCCATGACGGGGTGGTCGCCCGAGGTTTCGAGGGGGTGCGGCCCATGCACGGTTTCGCCTTCACCCGGCTCGCCCCGGACGGTGCGACGGTCACCGATCTCGCCGTCCATCTCGGGGTGACCAAGCAGGCCGCGAGTCAGCTCGTCGACGATCTGGTGCGCAAGGGGTACGCCGAACGGCACCCGCATCCCGAGGACGCGCGGGCCCGGCTGGTGGTGATGACCGAGCGGGGCTGGGCCTGCACCCGGGCGGCCGAGGAGGCGGCGGCGGAGGTCGTGCGGGCCTGGAGTGGAGTGCTGGGGGAGGCGGATCTGCGCGCGCTGGCGGAGAAGTTGCTGCGCATCGCACCCGGCGGGCCGATTCGTCCCGCTTGGTGACGCCCCATCAGGGGCGGGCGCGCGACCGCCGGTCGGCGCCGGAAGTTTTTACCGACGCGTAACTTCCCACTTTTGCTACTCGCCCGTAACTTGACGAGTGAACAGCATCCTCGTGATCCGGATCACAGGGCGTAGGACCCCACCCTTCCCCCCGCACCGCAAGGAGATCACACGATGCTGCCCTGGAAGCGAGTGATCAGACCCCTCGCCGCGCTGCTGCTGGCCGCGGGCGTCACCCTCCCCACCGCCGCCGGTGCCCACGCCGCCGGCGCGCCCGGCTCGGGCTGGAACGACTGGTCCTGCAAGCCCTCCGCCGCCCACCCCCGCCCCGTCGTCCTGGTCCACGGCACCTTCGGCAACTCCGTCGACAACTGGCTGGGCCTCGCGCCCTACCTGAAGCACCGCGGCTACTGCCTCTTCTCCCTCGACTACGGACAGCTCCCCGGCGTCCCCTTCTTCCACGGCCTCGGCCCCATCGAGGAGTCCGCGGAACAGCTCGACGCCTTCGTCGACGAGGTGCTCGCCGCGACCGGCGCCGACGAGACCGACCTCGTCGGCCACTCCCAGGGCGGCATGATGCCGCGCCACTACCTCAAGTTCCTCGGCGGAGCCGGCGAGGTGAACGCCCTGGTCGGCATCGCGCCCAGCAACCACGGCACCACCCTCGGCGGCCTCACCCGGCTGCTGCCGTACTTCCCCGGCGCGGAGGACCTGCTGAGCGAGACCACCCCCGCCCTCGCCGACCAGGTCACCGGCTCGGACTTCCTCACCAGGCTCAACGAGGGCGGCGACACCGTGCCCGGCGTCCGCTACACCGTCATCGCCACCCGGTACGACGAGGTCGTCACGCCCTACCGCAGCGCCTATCTGGCCGGGCCGAACGTGCGCAACGTCCTGCTCCAGGACCTCTGTCCGCTCGACCTGTCCGAGCACCTGGCGATCGGGCTGTTCGACCGGATCGCCTTCCACGAGGTGGCCAACGCCCTCGACCCGGCCCACGCCGAACCCACGACCTGCTCCTCCGTGTTCGACTGACACGTGTCCATGCGGGCGCACGCATCGGGGCCCTGTCCGGCCTGAGCCGCCGGACAGGGCCCCGGGTCACCGTCAGCGGCCGTGCCGCCCGGTCGCCGTGCGCCGCCGCGCGGAGGCGAACAGCGCCGCCGAGCCGAGCGCCAGCGCCGCGGCGCCGCCGACCATCAGGTACGGGGTGTTGCCGTCGCCGCCGGTCTCCGCGAGGTTCTGCGACGATCCCGCCGCCTTCGGCCGGTTGGCGGTGGCGCCGTCGTCGGCGGTCTCCGGGGTGGTGTCGTCGTCCGCCGCGGCCGGCTCCGCAGAGGTGCCGGGGTCGTCGTCGCCGTGCCCGTGGTTCTCGACGGTCGACTTGTCGGCACCGTCCTCGATCTGCTCCTCGGACGGGGCGGAGGCGGCCGGCGCCGGGGCGGCGGCCTCCTCGGGCGTGTCGTCCGCGTCGGACCCGGTGGCCTCACCGCCGCCGCCGGCTCCGGCTCCGGCTCCGCCCGTCCGGGATCCGCCGCCGAACGTGATGTCCGAGCAGGAGTAGAACGCCTCCGGGCTGTCCGACCGCTGCCAGACCGCGTACAGCAGCTGCTTGCCGGAGCGCTCGGGGAGGGTGCCGCCGAAGGTGTAGAAGCCACCCGAGGCGGCCGGGTCGGTGGAGGTCGCCACCGGGTTCGCCAGGTCCAGGTCGTCCCAGGCCAGCGGCTGCGACGGGTCGTAACCGGGCTTGGTGATGTACACCTTGAAGGTCCCCTTGTGCGGGGCGGTCACGCGGTACTCGAAGGTGTACGAACCGCTGCTCACACTCGTCGCCGGCCAGTCGGCGCGGGCCAGGTCGAGCCCCTTGAACGTCTCGTTGCCGGCACTGCACAGCTTGCCGTCGGGGATGAGCTCCTGGTGGCGTCCGCCGGCGTCGCCGATGCGGATGCCGTTCCAGTCGTACAGCGCCTGGGTGCCGCCGGCCGCGACCGCCGCCTTGCACGCCGCCGACTTCGGGCTCTCCGGGCCCTCGGCGTAGCACTGCGAGACCCGGCTGACCGGGTCGCCCATGGAACCGTGCGCGGACGCCGGCGCGGCGGACAGCCCGGTCAGGGCGAGCGGAACGAGACCGACGGCGGCGACAGCGGCCTTGCGGCGTGCGGGCATGGGGCAGCAACTCCTCGACAGCGATCACTGGATCGGGGTGGGGGGTGGTGAATCCCGTGGGGGGTGGCTCAGAAACTAGCCCCCCGAACCAGCGAAATCGGCTGCCGAAGGCCGCGGAGGAAGATCCTTATGGCCGCGTTAAGGAAGTGCTCAGGCTGGGATCAGGTACATGCCGGACGGTCAGCCGTCGGGCCACCAGGTGCGGGCGATGTCCTTGCGGACCTCGGGTCGTCCCGCGGGACGCTCGTCGGCCTCCTCACGGACCTGGCGGGTGTCCGTCTTCCTCGGGGGCTTCTGCACGGTGACACGGCGCATGGCTGCCTCCTTCGGGGTCCACCGGGTTCCGCGTTCCCACGGAGGTAGACCTTTCGGGGGAGAGTTCCTCATCGGTCCCGTTCTGTCTGTGGCCGCTGTCACGAATCGATTGTCAGTGGCAGGCGTCACTCCGGGGCCATGACCGTCCACGACGGTGACGGGACGCATACGCACGGTGCCGGCCGGAGTCCGGCCGCCGGGGCGGCCGGACGGTGCCCTCGGCCCCGGCTGCGGCGCCCTCAGGCGAGCAGCGCGCCGAACCCGCCCTCGCGGGCCCGGGTATCCAGTTCGTCGAGAGCCGCCACCGCGGCGGCCGCCGCCTCGGGATCCGTGGTGAGCAGACCGCTCGCCGCGAATTCGTCCTCGTCCAGCCGCCGTACGTCCGTGCCGTCCGCGGAGACCCACAGGTCCAGGTCGAGATCCTCGACGACCAGCCGGCCGCCGGAGAGCTCGGCCGGCCGGGTGATGTCGCAGTAGTGGCCCTTGAGGGTGCCGCCGGCGGTCCGGACCTCCTTCACCGAGTACCACCGGTCGCGCCAGTAGTGCTCCGTGAAGACGTCACCGGGCTCGAAGCGGACGAAGCCGAAGTCGCGCACGCCGTCACCCGCCCAGGGGGCGCGCACGGTGGCGCGGGTGCCGTCGTCGGCGAGCAGTTCGGCCGGATAGCGGATCTTCATCCGCCCCGCCTTGACGAGGACGACCTCCACCAGCGTCGGCCCGTCAGCCGAGTGCGCGGACATACCGCACCTCCGTCCCGCAGATCTCGTACCCGAACCACTTGTTGATCGCGATCATCGGCCCGTTCCCGGTGTCGTTGCCCGTGAACGCCTCCGTGTACCCGGCCGCGCGGGCGCGATGCAGGGAGTCGTTCTTCGCGAGCTTGGCCAGGCCCCGGCCCCGGTGGAAGCGGGCGGTGCCGGTCATGACCGTGCCGTACCGGGTGCCGCCGTCCGTGCGGGCCGCGGAGAACGCGGCGGGACGGCCGTCGACCACCGCCACCGTGGTCAGCCCGGGACTGAACAGGGGGTGCCGCCAGGTCTCCTCCAGCCAGGCCTCGTAGTCCGTGAACTCGGTGTCCACGTCGCTCGGTTCGTCCGCCGTGGTCTCCGCGTCCAGCTCGAACAGCGGGCGCGGGTCACCGGCGAAGTCCGAGCCGGGGCGCAGCTCCACGCCCGGCGGCGGGTCCTGGAGCGGGGGAAGGGCGCCGTTCGCCAGATCCAGGCGGAGGAAGTGGGCCGCGCGGCTCGCCCGGTAGCCGTGCGCCTCGGCGAAGGCGCGGTTGCCCGGCTCGTCCAGCACCCAGGCGAACAGCCTGGTCGCCCCGTGCGCGGCCAGGTGCTCCTCGGCGGTGCGCACCAGCAGTGCCCCGGCGCCCCGGCGGGTGTGCCCGGGGTGCACGTACACGTTGATGTTGCCCTGGCCCGGCTCGGAGCTCTCGTGGGTCAGATGGACCTGCGCCGTGCCGATCACCTCGCCGTCGGCCACGGCGACCAGGGGCCGGTAGCGGGCGTCGGGGTGCAGCCGGGTCAGGTCGTGGGCCAGGGACTCCGGGGTGAGCAGGATGAACGGCAGCGCGGCGTGCCGGACGCGGGCGAAGCCCCCGAGGTCGGCACGGGCGTCGGGGCGGAGATCGCGGACGGTCACTGTCATGGAGGCGCACGCTACGGGGGACGCGCCCGGGGTGCCTCCTGTTTTCCGCCGGGGTGCGCGACAATCGGGCTGTGACCTTGAGGATCCGGATCGACGACGGCGCGCCCCCGTACGAGCAGGTGCGGGCGCAGATCTCCGAGCAGGCACGGTCGGGAGCGCTGCCCGTGGGGTACCGGCTGCCGACGGTGCGGGGGCTGGCCGAGACGCTCGGGCTCGCCGCGAACACGGTGGCCAAGGCGTACCGGGCGCTGGAGGCGGACGGGGTGATCGAGACGCGGGGGCGCAACGGGACGCTGATCGCTGCGGCGGGGGCGGCGGCGGAGCGGGAGTTGGCGTCCGCCGCGCAGGAATTCGCCTCGCGGGCGCGGCGGCTCGGCTGCTCGGAGGAGGAGGCACTGGCTGCCGTGCGGGACGCACTGCGTGCGGCTTACGGAGCGTGAGCGCCGTGGCGGCAGGGGTTCGATGCCGGGTGCGGGCGCGTCGTGGCTGGTCGCGCCCGCGCGGCGGAGCCGCAAGTCGGCACAGCCCCGCGCCCCTGGGGGTATGGGTGAGCGTGGGCTGTGTTGCTCGCCACCCCCGGCGTCCCTGAGGGGTGCCGGTGAGCGTTGGTTGCGCCGCTCGCCCTGTGTCAGTTCTTCGAGGCGCCTACAGGTACAGGCCCGCGTCCGCGTCCCCGCGCGGTTCCGGGAGGGATGTCGGGGAGGTGCCCCGGCGCAGGGCGTACAGCTCGGCCAGGGTCGTGCCCTCGCGGCCGACGCCCTCCTCGTCGCCCAGCCAGTTCACCGCCTCCGCACGGGTCAGCCGGCCCACCTCGATCCGGGCGAGGCAGCGGCCGGGGCGGACCACGGCCGGGTGCAGGCGCTCCAGGTCCTCGTTGGTGGTGACCCCCACCAGGACGTTGCGGCCCTGACCGAGCAGACCGTCCGTCAGGTTCAGCAGCCGGGACAGTGCCTGCCCGGCCGTGTGCTTGGCCTCGCCCCGGATCAGCTCGTCGCAGTCCTCCAGGAGCAGCAGCCGCCAGCGGCCCTTGCCCGCCGCGTCCTCCTCGCCGATCGCGATGTCCATCAGATAGCCGACGTCGGAGAAGAGCCGCTCGGGGTCCAGTACGCAGTCCACCTGGCACCAGTCCCGCCAGGACCGGGCCAGCGTGCGCAGCGCGGAGGTCTTGCCGGTGCCCGGCGGGCCGTGCAGCAGGAGCAGCCGGCCCGAGACGTCCTCGGGAGTGGTCTTCATCAGGCGGTCCATCGCGTCCGCCACCGGCGCGGTGTAGTTGGGCCGGATCTCCTCCCAGGTGCCCGCCGAGATCTGTCGGGTGGTGCGGTGCGGGCCGCGCCGCGGGGAGACGTACCAGAAGCCCATGGTGACGTTCTCCGGCTGCGGTTCGGGTTCGTCGGCCGCGCCGTCGGTGGCCTCGTCCAGGATCAGAGCCGCGAGTTCGGCGCTGATCGCGGTCACCGTGACGTCGGCGCCCCGGTTCCAGCGGGAGACCAGCAGCGTCCACCCGTCGCCCTCGGCCAGGGTGGCGCTGCGGTCGTCGTCCCTGGCGATCCGCAGCACCCGCGCGCTCGCGGGCAGCAGGGTCGCGCCGGAGCGCACGCGGTCGATGTTGACGGCGTGCGAGTACGGCTGCTCGCCCGTCGCGAAGCGGCCGAGGAACAGCGCGTCGACGACGTCGGACGGGGAGTCGCTGTCGTCGACGTTGAGCCGGATCGGCAGTGCGTCGTGCGGTTGCGCGGACATGCCGCCATGATCGGTCACACGGACGTCGCGCGCACCCGGTTTCCGGGGTGCGCGCGGGTTGCCGTCCACGCTTCAGTCCGGTGGCCGGCCGACCGGCCACCGTGCCTGCCGGGCCCGGCGCACCACCGCGTACCCCTTGGTCAGCGCGCGGTCCCGGGCGAAGGCGCGCGTGACGGCCCGCCCCTCCACCAGCCGTTCGAACTCGGCGGCGGACGTCGACCGCCGCACCGTCACGCGCCGCAGGGCGTAAGGCCCCTGGGCGCGGCGGGCGAGACCGTTGCCGACGGCGAGCGCCTGGGCGTACCCCGTCTCCCGCACCGCCCGGCGCACCCGGCGGCTGGAGTAGCCGTAGGGATACGCGAACGAGGCGGGTACGGAGCCCAGCTGGTCCGAGACGATCTCCTTGCACAGGATCAGCTCGGAGCGCAGCCGCCGGTCGTCGAGTCGGTCGAGCTGCGGATGGCTGTGGCTGTGCCCGCCGATCTCCATGCCCGCGTCGGCCAGTTCGCGCACCTGGTCCCAGTCGAGCATGGTGTCCGGGCCTCCGCCGGTGTCGTACGGTCCCTTCAGCCAGCCGGTGGAGACGAACAGGGTGGCCGGGAAGCCGTGCCCGGCGAGCACGGGCAGCGCGTGCCGGTGCACGCCCTCGTAGCCGTCGTCGAACGTGACGAGGACCGGCCGCGCGGGCAGCGGTCGGCCCGAGCGCCAGTGCGCGGCCAGTTCGGCCGTGGTGACGGGGGTGAGGCCCCGGTCCGCGAGCACCGCCATCTGCTCGGCGAACGCCTCCGGGGTCACGGACAGGGCGCGGGTCGCCTCGCGCGGATCGGCCGCGACCGCGTGGTACATGAGGATCGGCACACGTACGTCAGTCACGGCCGGCCCCCTCGATCCCCACCACGGAGAACGTGACCCCGCCCCGCCGGGCCCGCACGCTCCCCACCAGGTAGCCGCCGGCCGCCGTGAGCACCCCGGCCACGATCGCCCCCGCGCGTCCCGCGCCGCCCGGGCGGGCCAGCAGGGCGTCGCGCAGCCCCCGCACCACCCCGGCCGGCAGTACGCGCGTGGTGTACCGGCGTTCGGACTCGAGCCCCTTCTCCGCCCCCACGCTGCGGGCCACCAGCGCCTTGGAGAGCCCCTCGGCGTAGGTCCGCGTACGGAAGTAGCGGAAGTGCTCCCTGACTTCGGGCACCCGGTGGTGGATCACCGCGCGGTCGTCGATCAGCAGGACCGCGTCGGGGCGGGCGCGGCTGAGGCGGATGCACAGCTCCGTCTCCTCCCCGCCCAGCGGGCGCTTGCTGCCGTCGCGGCCGATGCCGGTGGCGAAGCCGCCCGCCGCGTCGAAGGCCTCGCGCCGGAAGGAGGCGTTGCCGCCGAGCACGTTGCGCACCCGCACCCGCCCGCGCGGCAGGCCCCGGTAGGTGCAGCCCACCACCCAGTCGAACTCCTCGGGGAACCAGTCGGGACGCCGGCCCGACGCCCAGACCGGTTCGGTGCGCCCGCCGACCGCCATCACGCGTGGATCGTCGTACGCCTCGGCGAAGTGCTTCAGCCAGTCGCGCTCGGCCACGGCGTCGTCGTCGAGGAAGGCGACGATCCCGCCGCGCGAGGCGGCGATTCCGGTGTTGCGGCCGGCGGACAGGCCGCGGGGGCCCGCGTTGGCGAGCACCCGCACGACGGCGCCGTCCGGGGAATCCTTGTACTCCTCGCCCAGACGGTCCAGGAGAGCCCGGTTGTGGTCGACGACCAGCAGGGTCTCCAGGGCCGGCCGTGACTGCGCCCGTACCGAGGCGACCGCCGCGAGGACGTCCTCCCAGCGGTCCTCGGTGTAGGCGCAGATCACGACCGAGACGCCCGGGGTGCCGGGATCGTTCAAGACACCCTCTCCCGGACCGTGTCGAGCAGCGGCGAGGGGTGCGGGCGCCGGCGCAGCGCACGCCGGTTGGAACGCTCCCCGAGGATGACTCTCAGCACGCGCAGCCCGTCGCGCACGGCGCGCAGATTGCTCGTGCCGTGGATGCGCAGGTACTCGTGGCTGGGGATCTCCTGCACCTTGAGGCCGGCCTTGACGACCCGGATGTTCATCAGGGTCTCGACCTCGAAGCCGGTGCAGTCGAGCTCGATCTTGTCCAGGCAGTGCCGCCAGAAGGCGTTGTAGCCGTAGCAGAGGTCGGTGTACCGCGCGCCGAACTTGCGGTTGACGACGGCGCACAGTACCCGGTTGCCCAGCATGCGGATGAACGTCATGTCGTCGGTGCCGCCGCCGTTGGCGAAGCGGGACCCCTTGGCGAAGTCCGCGCCGGAGACCAGCGCGGAGACGTAGCTGACGATCTCGTTGCCGTCCGCCGAGCCGTCCGCGTCGACCATCACGATGATGTCGCCGGTGCAGGCCTCGAACCCGGAGCGCAGCGCGTCCCCCTTGCCCTTGCCGCGCTGTCCGACGACCCTGACGCCGGGCCACAGTTCGCGGGCCACCTCGACGGTGTTGTCGGTGGAGTTGCCGTCGACCAGGACCACTTCGTGGATCCAGTCGGGAAGCGTCTTGAAGACGTACGGCAGGTTCTCCGCCTCGTTCATGGCCGGTATCACCACGCTCACCGGCGGCGCGATGGCCAGGTGAGAGGAGATGGGCCGGTACGTGCGGGCGGCCGGCGGATCCTGGTTTTCGGCCGCCGGCTGCAGAACGGAGCTCATGAGTCTGGTCCCTCTCGTCCGGTGGACCGCCCGCCCCTCGGGCGGCCCGGCTGTTCGTCCGGTTCGAAAGGGGGGTTCTCACCCCACGGGCACGCCGATGCTGCCGACATGCACGCCGGGTGAGCTGGCAAAACTGGCCGGCCGTGAAAACGGCGGCCGACCGCGCGGCACGGCTCGGTCACCCATGCGGTCACCGAGCACGGCACCCCCCTACCGCGCCCCGCGCCGGTTCGTCGCGGTCCTGAGCCCTCCCCTGGAGCCGCTTGCTGACGGACCGATGCGGGTGAGATGTACGACGGTATTGACGATTGAACCCGAATGGCAAGACCTGGAACGGCAACTCACGTTTTTGTTGGTTTGACCGTTACGTAAGTCTCCTGCCCGGATGCGTGGTTCCGCATGGCCGACTTTGCCCCCCGAAGCGTCGGATGCCGGGCTTCAATGTGGCGCACCCCGTAGGGGTCGTCAAGGGCCCAAAAGTCCCTGCGGTCAGTTTTCGTCCAGTGTCGAACAGCAACAGTTTTGGCATGAACACTTCCGGTCAACACGCGTAGTTGGTACCACGGTTGTGGCAGAGATCCTGCTAAAGGGAGGTTCCATGAGACGTTCCCGACTTGTCATCTTCCTCGGCTCGCTCCTCCTCGCCGCCACCACCGCCCTTACCGGGGCCACGACGGCGCAGGCGTCCCAACAGGCCGCCGCGGGCGGCTACGTGGCGCTCGGCGACTCCTACGCCTCCGGCGTCGGAGCCGGCGGCTACATCTCCGGCAGCGGCGACTGCAAGCGCAGCACGAAGGCCCATCCCTACCTCTGGGCGGCCGCCAACTCACCCTCGTCCTTCGACTTCAAGGCCTGCTCCGGCGCCCGAACGGGTGATGTTCTCTCCGGGCAGCTCGGCACGCTCTCCACCTCGACCGGCCTGGTCTCCCTCAGCGTCGGCGGCAACGACGCCGGTTTCGCCGACGTCATGACGACCTGTGTGCTCCAGTCCGACAGCACCTGCCTCTCGCGGATCGCCACCGCGAAGGCGTACGTCGACTCGACACTGCCCGGCAGGCTCGACAGCGTCTACTCGGCGATCCGCGACCGGGCCCCCAACGCCCGTGTCGTGGTGGTCGGCTACCCCCGCTTCTACAAGCTCGGCACCTCCTGCGTCGGTCTCTCCGAGACCAAGCGGAAAGCGATCAACGACGCCGCCGACCACCTCGACGACGCCATCGCCCGGCGCGCCGGCGCCCACGGCTTCATCTTCGGCGACGTACGCACCACCTTCACCGGCCACGAGATCTGCTCCGGCAGCTCCTGGCTGCACAGCATGGACTGGTTCAACATCGGTAACTCGTACCACCCGACGGCCGCCGGACAGTCCGGCGGCTATCTGCCGGCGCTCGACGCCGCGGCCTGACCGTCAGTACCCGTCGTCCGAACCGGAAGGAGACGCGGAGGCCCCGCCCGTCGGGGTCTCCGGCTCGCACGTCACCGAGAACGGCACCGTCCCGGAGGCCGTCCGCACCGGCTCCCGGACCTCCACACCGATCTCGCTCTCGAACGTCCCGGTCTCCGAGTACGTCGTCACGACCACCGTGTCGTGCTTCGTACGCCCGCCCCCCTCGGGGAACGACAGCTTCCGCCAGCCCGGATCGGTCACCGAGCCGTCCTCGGCCACCCAGCGGTAGGAGACCTCGGCCGGCAACCGCCCCACCGTGAACGTCGCCGTGAACGCGGGCGCCTGCGCGTGCGCCGGCGGACAGCTCCCGGAGTACTCCGTGTGCGCGCCCTCCACCGTCACCGACACCGTCTGCGGCGGGGGAGCGGACTTCTCCTCCTTCTCCTCGCCCGCGGTCGGGGACGGCGTCGGACCGTCCGTCGTCGGCGTCCCGCCGTCGTCCTCGTCGTCACCGGTGCGCGCGGGCGAACTCGCCTCGCCCCCGGCGCCCTTGGCGTCGGGTTCGCCGTCCCCGCGGTTCAGCAGCGCGTACGTCAGCCCGGCCAGCGCCAGGGCCAGGACGACCACACCCGCCACCAGGGCGACCGCGGCGCGCCGGTCGCGCCCGGGCCGGGTGAC
The DNA here is from genome assembly GCF_044334705.1 of Streptomyces sp. NPDC020731. Lineage (NCBI taxonomy): Bacteria > Bacillati > Actinomycetota > Actinomycetes > Kitasatosporales > Streptomycetaceae > Streptomyces > Streptomyces sp. NPDC020731. The sequence continues at coordinate 167,238 of NZ_JBIRTN010000013.1, read as the reverse complement.
CGCGGTGGTCGACGCCGGCCCTCCCGTGACCGGCGACGGGGGAGCGGGCGAGTGCGTCCCCGGGTGCGGCAGCGCGGCCACCGTCGGGGTGTACGGCACCGGACGCGCCGTCTCCGCGCGGGGAGTGCCCCCCGCCCCGACGATCCGCAGGTCCTGCTGTGCCCGCTCCACCGACAGCCGCTCGGCGGGATCCTTCCGCAACAGCCCCTCGACGACCGGGGCGAGCGGACCGGCCCGGCGCGATGGCGGCAGCTCCTCGTCGACGATCGCCCGCAGCGTGCTGAGCGGGGTGTCCTGGCGGAAGGGCGAGTGGCCCTCGACCGCCGCGTACAGCAGCACACCGAGCGACCACAGGTCCGACTCGGGCCCCGGCGTGCGCCCCAGCGCCCGCTCCGGCGCGAGGAACTCGGGCGAACCGACGACCTCCCCCGTCATGGTCAGCGCGGAACTGCCCTCGACCATGGCGATCCCGAAGTCGGTGAGCACGATCCGCCCGTCGTTCGCGATCAGCACGTTGGCCGGCTTCACGTCCCGGTGCAGCACCCCCGCCCCGTGCGCGGCCCGCAGCGCGGCGAGCACCTCCGCGCCGATGTGCGCGGCCCGCTGCGGCGACAGCGGCCCCTCCGCGTCCAGCACCTCGGCCAGCGACAGACCGCGCACCAGCTCCATCACGATCCACGGGCGGCCGTCCTCGGTGGCCACGTCGTACACCGTCACCACGTTGCGGTCGGTGATCCGGGCCGCCGCCCACGCCTCCCGCTCCAGCCGGGCGTACATCCGCTCCACGTCGGATGCCGGCAGTCCGGCCGGGGCGCGCACCTCCTTGACGGCGACCTCGCGGTGCAGCACCTCGTCACGGGCCCGCCACACGGTGCCCATGCCGCCCTCGCCCAGCGGTGACAGCAGCCGGTACCGGCCCGCGACCACCCGCTCACTGCCCGGTTCTTCGGACACGGCGCTCCCCTTCGCATCCGGGCGAATTCTCCCTTTCCTCATGAAAGTAGCTCAGCCGAGTGCGGATGCCGCCCCCCTGAACACCAATCCCGCTCCCAGGGCCACGACGACGAACGCCGACCCCAGGGGCGCACTCCGGCGCACAAGAGCCGCCCACGGGGCCGCGGTCCAGCGGGGGCGCCGGGCCAGCAGCCTGGTCGCACCGCTGCCCGCCTTCACGACCGCGTACCCGGCCGCGGTGAGCGTCAGGGCCAGTCCGACGCCGTACGCGACGACGAGCAGCAGACCGAACCAGGCCTGGCCGAGGGCCGCGGCGCCGACCAGCACCACGACGGCGGACGGACTGGGCACCAGCCCGCCGGCGAAACCGAGCAGGATCGTGCCGCGCAGCGTGGGGGCGGTGGGGTGGGTGTGGGTGCGACCGCCGTGGGTGTGCGTGTGTCCGTGCGGGTGCCGGTGGCTGTGCTCGTGCTCGTGGTGGTGCGTGTGGTTCCGGTTGCGCAGGGCCCGGCGTACGAGGCTCGCGCCGGCCAGGGTGACGAGGACGCCGCTCGCCATGCCCAGCCAGGCGATCACCGAGGGCGCGGCGGCCGAACCGGCCGTGACCAGCAGGCCCAGGGCGACCACGCCGAGCGTGTGGGTGACGGTGACCGAGGCGGCCATGGGCAGGACGTCCCCGAGCCGGGCCCTGCCTCCGCGCGCCGCCGCCGTCGCGGCCATGAGCGTCTTGCCGTGACCGGGGGCGAGCGCGTGCAGCGCGCCGAGCCCGACGGCGATCAGCAGCGCGAGCGCGGCGAACCCCGCGGTCAGGTCGCGCCGGGCGACGAGGTCGTCGAGCGCGCGGGTCCAGCGGTCGGCGCCGCGCGGGAGTACGGCGGAGGCGGGCGCGTCGGTCTCCTCCTCCGCCAGCGCCGGGCCGCCCGGGCGGATGCGCAGGGCCGCGGTCCTGGTGTCGGCCGGGGACGAGAGCAGCTTCTCCGGATACCGGGTCAGTCCACCGGACAGCGAGGCCGTCGGCACGTCCGAGGCGGTGAGCGTCGTACGGTCGCCCCGCGCGGTGATCTCCCGCCAGCCCGGACCGGACGACCCGCCCGCCCCGCGGAAGCGGAGGTCGACTGTTTCCTCCCGCGGGAGGGGCGCGATCAGCCGGCACTCCACGCGCAGGGTGTCGAGCCCCGCCTGACCGGGCCGCACGCGCGCGTGGGCGTCGCGCACGGTGAGCGTGACCGCCCGCCCGTCGACGCGCACCGCGCTGTCCCGCGCGGCCGTGGCACAGCGCTGCCGGGCCCAGGTGTCCCTGCCCAGCCGTTCGATGTCCGGCCCGGCCTGGGTGGCGGGGATCTCGGCGAGGTCCTCGACATGGTGGACGCGGAGTTCACCGGGCGCGGCCACCAGCCCGTCGTAGCGGTTGACGGTGAAGTTGCCGAGCGGGTGCGCGCTCGCCGTGCCGGCCGGGACCAGCGCGAGCGCGCAGGCGGCGGTGAGGACGGCGGCACCGGCGGCGACGCGGCGGCGGAGGTTCAACGTGCCGCCTCCAGTTCCTTCAGCGCGGCACGGGCCGCACGGGTGCCGAGCGGGGAGAAGCCGGGGTTCAGCTCCAGCGCGGCGGTGAGGGAGCCGCGGGCGGCGCGGTCGTGCCCGGTGGCCTTCTCGATCATGCCCCGGTGGTAGAGGAAGGCGGCGTTGCGGTAGCCGGTGGCCGTGGCGCGGCGGGCGTACGGAAGGGCCTCCTCGTCGCGGCCGTTGACGTGCAGGGCCCAGGCGAGGGCGTCCGCGGTGTGCACACTGTGCCGCCGGTCCCACTCCGCGCGGGCCGCGCGCAGCGCCTCACCGGCGTCCCCGTGATCGGCGGCGGCGAGCGCGGTGTCGAGGTCGGCGTCGACCCCGCCGGTCCGGGCCAGCGCGGTCCAGGCGTCGACGAGGGCGTACTGGTCGCGTGCCTTCGCGCGGTCGCCGTCGCCGCCGCGGTCCTCGTACAGCTCGCCGAGGGCGACCAGCGGCCCGGGCAGCGGGGAGCGGTCGACGACCTGCTCCAGCGTCTCGATGGCGCCCGCGCGGTCGCCGCCCGCGGCCTGCGCGCGGGCCCGGCCCTCCAGGGCGGGGAGGTGGTCGTCGTCGGCGGCGAGCGCCCGCGCGTAGTGCGTGAGAGCCGTCCCGTACTCACCCCGGTTCCAGGCGAGCTGTCCCAGCGCGGTCGCGACGTACGCCACGTCCGCGGGCGAGGCCGCGCTGTCGAGGGCCCGTCGCAGCACCTCCCGCGCGGTGCGCACATCGCCGCGCAGCTCCCGTACGTACGCGTACCGCGTGAACACGGGCACCCCCGGCCGCCTGCGGTCGGCGGTGGCGGCGGCCCCGGCGGCCTCCTCGTACCGGCCGAGCTCGACCAGCGCGTCGACACGGGAGCACAGGGCGCGTTCGCTGTAGGGGTTCTGCTCCAGCGCCCGGTCGGCGTACGCCAGGGCGCCGGTGAAGTCGTGCCGCGCGGCGGCGAGGGCGGCCTGCCCGGCGAGGGCCTGCTCGTTGCCGGGTTCGAGGGCGAGGGAACGCCCGAGCGCCCGCTCGGCCTGCGGATAGCGAGAGGGGTCCCCCAGGGTCCGCGCCTGCTCGACATAGGCGGTTCCGAGGGTGGCCCAGCCACCGAAGTCCCGTGGCTGGGCCCGCAGATGAGCCTGCAACGACCGGATCCCGACACCGAGATCGCTCCCGGCGAGCACCCCGGCGACGACCACCGGCGCGGCACCGGCCGCCCCGGCCCGCCCCTCGTCCTGTCCACCCCCCACCGCGACGGCCCCCGCGGTCATCGCGACGGCCAGCAACCCGGCACACACCGCGAGACGCACCCCGCGGGACCGCCGCGCGGCAGCGGAGAACCGCCCTGGCGCGCCACCCCGCTGCCCTGCACCGCCCGAACCGCCTGCACCGCCTGCACCGCCTGAACCGACATCCTGACCGCCGCCGCCGCCGCAGTCGTCGGCGTGCGGGCCGGCTTCGTCGACCGGCGGGGGGGGGCCCCCCGGGGGGGGGGCCCCCCCCCCCCCGGGCCCCCCCGGGGCCGCCCCCGCCCGCCCCCCCCCGCCCCCCCCCGCCGGCCCCCCGCCGCACCCCCCCCCCCCCCCCCCCCCCCCCAACACCCACCCCCCCCCCCCCGCCCCCCGGGGGCGGGGGGGCGGGGGGCCCCCCCCCCGCCCCGGGGGGCCCCCCCCCGGGGGGGCCCCCCCCCCCGCCGGACAGGTCCTCACCGTGGCCTGCCCGGCGCTCCGTCACCGCTTCCCGCCCGTCGTCCGTCCGGCGGCCGTCCACCGCGCGCCGTCGGTCCGTCTCCCGGGGCGGCTGCCCCCGGTTCCCGGCCCGGGCACGTTCCCCGCCCGGGTCGCGGAGACGTGCCGCCTCGTCCTGTGTCCTGTCGTGGCCGGGCTCCGCCGGTACGGGCGGTACGGTGCCGCGCTCGCCGTCCGGAGGGCTGTCGTTCGTACGCGGAGGCATGGCCTCGCTCCTCGGTCGTTCGCCGGATGGTGCGGGAGTCGGCGGCGCGGCCCGTGCCGCGGGGACGGACCGCGCCGGTCGGAGGGCCGGGGTCAGTGCGCCCGGCCGCGCATCCGGCGCCACCACGTCAGCGCCGCGCCGATCAGCAGCAGCCCACCGGCCCCCGCACCGGCGGACGCGGCGACCAGGGCCGTGTTGTCGTCCCCTTCCGCACCCGCCGGCCGCAGCGCGTCACCGAGCTGGTTGCGCACGTCGTTGCCGCCGTCCACGCCCTTGGCGAGCGGCCCGCGCGACCCCTCCGTCGGGTTCGCCAGATACGGGAAGGCCGCCCCGAACTCCTTGTCGTTGGCGTCGACCGCGTCACCCAGGTCGTTCTTCGCCCCGACCAGTTCCCCCTCGACGACCTGGAGCGACGCGTCGATCACGTCGTCCGTCAGCCGCCGCCCGTTGGGGAAGCCGGCGTTGTCCCCGTCCAGGACGCCCAGCCGCTTCGGCTCGGCGGCCGGCTCGATGGACGTGTTCAGGCGCAACATCTCCGACGGCGTCACATGCGGCGGCTGGTTGAGCCCCTCGACGCCCTTCAGGAACACGTCGACGAGATCGTTGCGCGGCTCGTCCGGCGCGTCGATCTTGTAGATCGCCTCGATGAGCTTCGGCAGCTCCGGCTCGGTGACGTTCTTCAGGAACTGCGCGTCGTCCCACGGTCCGGACGCGTTGAACGTGTCCTTGTCCTTCAGCGGGTTGACGACCTCGTTGACCAGCGGACTGCCCAGCCGTGACACCTGCACGAAGCGCCCCTCGGCGTTCTTGCGCTGTGTCGTCGACCAGATGCCCACGACCGGCTGGTCCGCCGACTCGGTGATCATGTCGGTCGGCACCTGGAGCGCGAGGGAGTTGACGTTGTACCCCTTGAGCGTGTCGTTGCCGACCTCGGAGAGGTTCCCGCCGTACAGCAGGTCGAAGACCCGCAGGTCCAGGAAGAACGGGTCGTCGGCCTGCCCGGCGAACGTCGTAGCCCCGCCCGCGAGTTCGTGCACCGCCTGTTCGCGCAGCGTGTCGTAGTCCGGCATGGACGCCTTGCCGACGTTCGACGGCGCGACCGGCACGTCGTCCGCGATCTTCGTACGGGACACCGCGTGCTGGTCCTTCAGTTTCAGCAGCTCTATGTCGTAGGTCTGCGTGATGTTGAGATCCTGGTCGTCCAGGCCGGTGACCGGACCGGTGTTGTAGAGGAACGTCCCGTCGTTCTTCGTGTGGGTTTTGAAGGTGTAGCGGAACAGCAGCTCGCCCTGCGCGTCCCCGTTGTTGTCGATGTGGATGTCGTACTGCGCGTCCTCGGCGAACGTGAAGAAGTTCGGTCCGCCGGCGGGCTCCTCGAAGGGGATCCAGTTCGCGATGACCGTCGTCGTGTCCGGCTTGTCGGGGCTGACGAACGCGTACAGGTCCGTGTTGTCGTACTGCGGGGTGCCCGAGATCAGCGGGGCCTCCCGATGGCTGGAGGCGGAGGCCGCCCCGGGTTCCAGCACGGTCACGCCGGCGGCTGCGAGCCCTCCGGCGGCCAGCGCACCACAGATCAGGGTCGCGAGACTCCCGCGCCCCGCACCGGTCCTGGAATCAGTTGTCATGCCGTCCGTCCTCAGTGCCGACTTGCCTTGACGCAAGGGCATTCGGAACGCGCGGCGGGCCGGATTGGTCGAGTTCCGAAACTCGTCCGGGCCCTCTTCCCCCACGCCGGTCCACCCGTAGCATTTCTCGCTGCCGACCCGCGTTTTCGGTCCGTCGATCCGTACTTACCGTCCGGAGGCTCGCACGCCTCGTGTGACCGGGCGGCCCGCAGGGGCCCGAGAGGGGGATGCGCGTTGGAGGCGGACGAGCTGCTGGTGCTTGTGGCCGGAGGTGACCAGAAGGCGTTCGAGGACCTGTACGGGCTGGTCTCCGGGCCGGTGTACGGGCTGGTGCGGCGCGTGGTGCGCGATCCCGCCCAGTCCGAGGAGGTGGCCCAGGAGGTGCTGCTCGAACTCTGGCGCTCCGCCGCGCGGTTCGATCCCGGCCGGGGCAGCGCGCTGTCCTGGGTCCTCACCCTCGCCCACCGCCGCGCCGTCGACCGGGTACGCAGCGCCCGCGCGGCCGGTGAACGCGAGCAGCGCGAGGCCCGGCGCGGCCACGGTCCCGCCTTCGACCAGGTCGCCGAGGAGGTGGAGGCCGGACTCGAACGCGAGTGGGTGCGCCGCTGTCTTGCCCGCCTCACCGCGCTCCAGAGACAGTCGGTCACCCTCGCCTACTACGACGGTTACACCTACCGGGAGGTGGCCGAGCGGCTGTCACTGCCGCTGGGCACGGTCAAGACCCGTATGCGCGACGGGCTGACCCGCCTGCGCGACTGCCTGGGAGGCGCGGCATGAGTCTGTTCGACCGACTGCCGCGCCGCGGTGACCCGCACTCGCTCGCCGCCCCCTACGCCCTCGACGCCCTGGAACCCGCCGAACGGATCCGCTTCGAGAAGCATCTGGCGTCCTGCGCACGCTGTGCCGCCGAGGTGCGGGCCCTCGCCGAGGACGCCGTCCGCCTCGCCTGGTCCACGGCCGCGCCCGCGCCCGCCGCGATGCGGGACCGGGTCCTGGCCGCGGTACGGACCACCCCGCAGGAACCCGCGCCCCGGGAACCGGCACGCGCGCGTGCGCCGCAGCTCCCGCCGCACGTCTGGGGCACCGCGCCCCCGCCGCGGGCCCGCGGGAGGCGCCGTACGCCGCTGTTCGTGCCGTTCACGACGGCCACCGCCGCCGCGGCGCTCGTCGTCGCCGCGCTCTTCGCCGTGCAGGCGAACCGGACCCAGGACCAGCTGAACGCCGAACGTGACCGCTCACGTGAGATCGCCCACGTTCTCGGCGCCCCGGACGCCCGCGCGAGCAGCGGCCGGGACGCGCGGGGCCGCACGATCGGAGTGATCGCCTCCGCATCGATCCGCGGCGCGGTCGTCACCCTCGGCGGATACGGCGACCCTCCGAACGGGCGTGTGCGCCAGCTCTGGCTCATGGGCCCGGACGCACGACCGCGTTCCCTGGGGCTGTTCGAGGGCGACACGCCCTTGATCGCCTCCGGCCTCGACACCGCCGCGACGTCACTCGCCGTGACCGTCGAACCCGATGGCGGGTCACCGCAGCCCACCTCGCAGCCTGTCGTTCAACTCGCCCTGAAAACGGTCGGATTCGGAGAGTAATCGACGAGTGTTCGTCAACCCCCTTATGGGGAAGGTGAATCCTGTGACCTCGATACACGAGTGCCCGGACGGGGCGATAGGGTTACCCTGCCCGGGCCGGGTGGACTCGTACGGGTGGGGAGTGACATGGAACAGATAACAGTGCGCAGCAGGGCCAGGGTCCCTGCGATCACCTGCGGTAGCAGCGCGACCAGCTCGCGTCTCGACCGCCATCTCTCGATCCTCGGGGGACCCGCGGTCCCCCAGCGGGAGACGGCCGAGGCGACGTCGCTGATGCGCGAGCTCATCGCGCGTGACACCGCGCACGACCGCGGCGCCAGGAGCGCGCGGGCCCGGGCGAGCCGCGTCTCGCTCTTCGCCCCGCTGCGTCGGCTGCGCCGCTCCCTGTTCGGCAGCCGGTAGCGCCAGCGCCCGGACGGCCCGCCACCGTCCCGGCGCAGCGCCCCCGCCCCGTCCGTCGTCCCCGCGGTGCCGACGGCGTCCGGCGCTCGATCCGGCACCCGCACCTCCCCGTGCCGGAGCCCCCGTTCCCACCCGGCAGCGCGCCGGGGGCACACCGGCCGGCTCCACCCTGGCAGGGACCTGACACGCCGTGGGACCTCACTCCCTCCCGCGCCCGTACTGCCGTACCGCCAGGGGCACGAACACCACGAGCAGTACCGCGCACCACCCCAGTGACCCCGCGACGGGATGCGCCACCGGCCAGGCCGCCCCGTCGGGCACCGGCGCGTTGTTGAACAGATCCCGCAGCGCCGTCGCCACCGCGCTGATCGGGTTCCACTCCGCGGCCGTGCGCAGCCCGTCCGGCAGCCCCGCCGTCGGGATGTACGCGCTGGACAGCAGCGGCAGCAGGAAGGTCGCCCCGCCCAGCTGACCGGCCGCCTCCTCGTTCCGGGTGAGCAGACCGAGGTACATCCCGATCCACACGCAGGCGAACCGGAACAGCAGCAACAGGGCGACGGCGCCCACGGCTTCGAGTACGCCGCCCTCCACCCGCCAGCCCACCGCGAGCCCCACCAGCAGGAACGGCACCGTCCCGGCCGCCGTCACCAGCACGTCCGCCGCCGCCTGCCCCACCGGTACGGCCGCCCGGCTCATCGGCAGCGTGCGGAACCGGTCCGTCACCCCCCGGTGGACGTCCTGCGCCGACTGGAACATGCCGGTCATGACACCACCCGCCGCCGTCGCCACCAGCAGCCCCGGCACCAGGAAGGACCGGTACTCGGCGCCCGGCACGGCGAGCGCGCTGCCGAAGACATAGCCGAAGAACAGCAGCATGCTGACGGGCATCGTCTGGGTGAGGACCAGCAGCCCCGGGTTGTTCCGCATCCGCCGCAGCTGCCGGCCGAGCATCGCGGTGCCGTCGTACGCCAACGTGCTCATGCGGCACGCTCCTTGTCGTCGGAGGGGTGGAGGCTCTGTCCGTCGGTCAGCCGCAGGAACACGTCGTCGAGGGTCGGCGGCCTCAGGCTGGCGTCGAGCAGCGGCACACCCGCCGCGTCCAGCGTGCGCACCAGGTGCGGCAGGGTGAGCGTCGAGTCCTTGGTGACCGCGCCGACGGCGTTGCGCTCCCGGTCGAGGGACGGCCGCGCGCCCGTCAGCCGGTCGAGCACCCCGGCCGCCGCCACCAGCGCCTCCGCGTCCGCCACGACCACCTCGGCGTGCGTGCCGACCAGCGCCTTGAGCTCGGCCGGCGAGCCGGTGTGCGCGACCCGGCCCCGGTCCACCAGGGCGATGTCGTCGGCGAGTCGGTCGGCCTCCTCCAGATACTGGGTGGTGAGCAGCACGGTGGTGCCCTCGCCGGTCAGCTCGCGGACCGCGTCCCAGATGAGATTGCGGCTGGCCGGGTCGAGCCCGGTCGTCGGCTCGTCCAGGAACAGCACCTCGGGACGGCGGATCAGGCTCGCCGCCAGGTCCAGCCGGCGCCGCATACCACCCGACCAGCCGGACGCCGGCCGGTCGGCCGCCTCCGCCAGCCCGAAGCGGTCCAGCAGCTCGGCGGCCCGTGCGGCCGCCCCGCCCACCCGGTGCAGCCGGGCGAACAGCCGCAGGTTCTCGCGGCCCGTGAGGTCCCCGTCGATCGAGGTGTCCTGGCCCGTGACGCCGATCCTGCGCCGTACGGCGGCGGCCTCCTGTACGAGGTCGTGGCCCGCGATCCGCGCGGAGCCCGCGTCGGGCCGCAGCAGCGTGGTCAGCAGCCGGACGGCGGTCGTCTTGCCCGCCCCGTTGGGCCCGAGCACCCCGCACACCGTGCCCTCGGCCACCGCCAGATCCAGCCCGCGCAGGGCATGGACGTCCCCGAAGCGCTTCTCCAGACCCTCACTAAGTACAGCGTACGTAGTAGTCATGGGGTGACCATAGCGCACTACGTACGGTGTACGTAACTACGATGGTGGGGAGGTGATGACCGATGGCGGGCCGAGCGGCCGAACCCCAAGTGATCTGGGCGCGCCCCGAGCGCACCGGCCGTGGACCGCGACCGGCGTACACGCGCGCCGACATCGCGGCGGCGGCGGTGCGGATCGCGGACGCCGAGGGCCTGGACGCGGTCTCCATGCGCCGCGTCGCCGCCGAGCTGGGCTGCGGCACCATGTCGCTGTACAACTACGTCCCCCGCAAGGAGGACCTGTACGAGCTGATGGTGGACGCGGTCGGCGGCGAGCACGAGCTGTGGGAGCCCGGTGGCGACTGGCGTGCCGACATGCTCCGGGTGGCCCACCAGACCCGCGCGCTGATGCACCGCCATCCGTGGCTGCCGCGGCTGATGTCACCGGTCTACGGCTTCAGCCCCAACTCCCTGCGCTATCTCGAACACTGCCTGGTCTGCCTGGACCCGCTCGCCGGGCCCTACGGCACCAAGCTGGAGCTGATCGCGATGCTGAACGGTGTCGTGACGACCTACGTCACCAACGAGCTGGCCACCGCCGAACGCACCCGCTCGCTGCCCTGGTCGCAGGAGCAGGAGAACGCCGTCCGGATCGCCTATCTGGGCGGCCGGATCGCGACCGGTGAGTACCCGCGGATGGCGGCGGCCTTCGCGGAGGACGCCGGACCGATCGATCTGGAGGCGGTGTTCGAGCGGGCGCTCGGCCGGATGCTGGACGGTTTCGAGCCCCGCGGCTGACCCTCAGACCAGCGCGAGCTGGCCCTCCGGCCCCTCCTCGCGGGAGTCCAGCACCGAGGCGGGGCGGCGTGCGGAGGACGGCACCGGGAGCACGCCCGCCGCGCGCAGCTCGGCCGGTGTGACCGGGTCGGGGACGGCCGGGTCCGTCAGCGCCCCCTGCTCCGGGCGCAGTTCGGCCAGCAGGGCGAGGACCGTGATCAGTTCCAGGAGCTCCGAGGTCCGGCTCTGGGGCCAGCCGGCCGGCCCGATCGCGGCCAGGGTGCCCGGCTCGGCCGGTTCCGTGCGGGCCGCGAACCACCGCTCCAGCACCCGCACACCGCCGGCCTCGAAGTCCCAGGCCTCGGGCGGCACCGGGGAGATACGGCCCTCGTCGAGCAGCAGGGTCTCCTCGTCCCGGTCGTAGTCCACGGTCGCCGGCCGGGAGGGCAGCGGGGCGCGCACGTACGGGCGGCGCCCGCCGGGAAGCCTGGGCCGTTCCCCGTCGCGCCGCGACAGCCACAGCATCCGGCGGCCCACCGCGACACCCCGCGCCCACACACCGGCGTCCCCGGTGAGCGGTACCGCGAGCCCGGCGGGCGTGACGCGCGCCGCCGCCATCGCCCAGGCGAGGACGTCCACCGGCGAGGCGTCCCGGCCGAGCCTGGCGGCGAGGTGTTCCGTCAGACCCGGGGCCAGGTTCGGCTCCGCGGCGCCCGGCCGGCGGTACAGCGGACGGATGCGGCCGGTGCGGAGCAGCGGCGGCAGCGAAGTGGCCAGCAGGGGTGGACCGGTGAGGGCCTGGGCCGTGCCCGCCTCCACGACGAAGATCTGCCGCTCGTCCGCCACCCGCCACAGCTCCGGCCGGGCCGCGTCGATCAGCCGCTGGTCGGGGATCAGCCACTGCTCGTCGAACGGGGCGTACAGGACCCGTACCGGCTCGGGGCACGGGCCCGACGCGCGGGCCAGCCTCTCCGTGCCGCCGCTCCGGCCCGGCAGCTGTCCGACCGCCGTGTGCGGCGTCCGGGAGCGCGTCGGCCGGAACAGCGCCTCGCGGTCCGGCCCCTCGGCCTTCACCAGGGCGTCCCAACGGGCCTTCAGGGACGCCGCGTCGGGGGCCGCCGGCCACCCCCGGCCGAGCCGCGGCGGTGCGACGGACCACGGCATGAGGTCCGCCAGCAGCGGAGCGTCGTCGTGCGTCACGCAGGGCATCGTACGGCGTGCGGGCGCGCCGGATCAGGTGGCGTCCAGCGTCACCGTGAAGGAGAAGCGGTCGCCCCGGTAGTTGATGACGGCCACGTCCAGGGGCCGGCCGTCGGTGTCGTAGGTGATGCCCGTGTAGTGCAGGATCGGGCTGAGCAGCGGGACCTGGAGCAGCCGTGCCGTCTCCGGGTCCGCGAGCCGCGCCTCCACGGTGTCCGTGATGCGGCTGATGTCCGCCCCGACGGCATCCCGCAGCACCTTGGTCATCGGCCACCGCACCAGGTCGTCCAGGTCGATCCGGGCGGCCAGTTCGGGACGGACCCAGTTGCGGGCGTGGTTGGTCGGCTCGCCCGTCTTCTCGTCGCTGCGCAGCCGGTGGTACGCCGCCGCCTCGGACAGGTCCGGGAAGTACTCGGCGATCTCCGCCGGCACCGGCGCCGGACCGTGCTCCAGCAGTTCGGTCGTCATGCCGGACTGCTGGGCCACGATCGCGTCCACCGAGCCCAGCAGCCGCACCGGGGCGCCCCGCCGGACGCCGGGTTCGATGAACGTGCCGCGCCGGCGGTGGCGGGTGATCAGCCCCTCGTCCTCCAGCTCCTTCAGTGCCTGCCGCATGGTCAGCACGCTCACCCCGTAGTGCCCGGCCAGCTGTTCCTCGGTGGGCAGACGCAGGGGGTCCCGGGGCGAGCGGCCGAGGATCGAGGCGCGCAGCGACTGCGACACCTGATACCAGAGCGGCAACTTGCGGTTCAGGACGATCGAATCCGGAGCGAAGGAGGTCACGGGCTATCCGTACCGGTCGGAGAACGTTCAGTGCAACGGCTGGAAGTGACGCTCGAGCCCCTGCCACACATGGTCGTAGCCCTGTTGCAGGTGCTCCGCCCGTGCGGCCTGGGGGGTCAGGGACACCGGCCAGCGGGTCTCGAACATGAAGGCCAGGCCGTCGTCGATCTTCTGCGGGCGCAGCTCCGCGGCGCTCGCCCTGTCGAACGTCTCCCGGTCGGGGCCGTGTGCCGACATCATGTTGTGCAGCGAGCCCCCGCCCGGCACGAAGCCCTCCGCCTTCGCGTCGTACGCGCCCTCGACCAGGCCCATGTACTCGCTCATCACGTTCCGGTGGAAGTACGGCGGCCGGAAGGTGTCCTCGCCCACCAGCCAGCGCGGCGCGAAGACCACGAAGTCCACCCCGGCCAGACCCGGGGTGTCGCTCGGAGACGTCAGCACCGTGAAGATCGACGGGTCCGGATGGTCGTACGAGATGGTGCCCATCACATTGAAGCGGCGCAGATCGTAGGCGTAGGGCACATGGTTGCCGTGCCAGGCGACGACATCCAGCGGGGAGTGGTCGTAGGTGGCCGACCACAGGTTGCCGCAGAACTTGTTCACCACCTCCACCGGCCCCTCGACGTCCTCGTAGGCGGCGACGGGCGCCCGGAAGTCCCGGGCGTTGGCCAGCCCGTTGGCGCCGATCGGGCCGAGGTCGGGGAGCCGGAACGCCGCCCCATAGTTCTCGCACACGTAACCGCGGGCAGAGTCCTCAAGGAGGTCCACACGGAACCGCACCCCACGAGGAATCAACGCGATGTGTCCCGGCTCCACATGCAGCAGTCCGAACTCCGTGCGCAGCAGCAATCCGCCGCGCTCGGGGACGATCAGCAGCTCACCGTCGGCGTCACTGAAGACCCGGTCCATCGAGGCGGTGGCGTGGTACAGGTGTACGGCCATGCCGGTGCGCTGGGTGACGTCGCCGTTGCCGCCCAGGGTCCACAGCCCGGCCAGGAAGTCGGTGCCTTCGGCGGGCTCCGGCAGCGGGTTCCAGCGCAGCCGGTTGGGGTCGGGCACGGTCTGGGTGAAGGGCGCGGTGCGCAGTGATCCGTTGCCCGTGCGGGTGAACGCCGGGTGGGCGGCCGACGGGCGGATCCGGTACAGCCAGGAGCGGCGGTTCTCCGCGCGGGGCTCGGTGAACGCCGTACCGCTCAGCTGCTCCGCGTACAGCCCGAGCGGCGCGCGCTGCGGCGCGTTGCGGCCCTCGGGCAGGGCGCCCGGGACCGCCTCGGAGCTGTGCTCGTTGCCGAAACCGGAGAGGTGTTCCAGCCCTTCGGCGATCTTGCGCGCGTCCCCGCTCATGACCGGTGCTCCCTTGCGATCGGATTCCTATGCAACACCGTAGGATTGCGATTTCCGCGGCGCAAGGGGGTGACGCGATCTCCGTCGCCGCTCCGCCCTCCTCCTCTCGACGGAGGACGCGGAACCCGACTTCAGGGGGATCCGCGAGGTCGCACCCGTGTTCTACGCTCCCGGGCATGTCGTGGACGCGGAGCCTGATCACCGCGCTCGCGGTCTGTGTCGCACTCCTGGCCGGATCCGCGGGCTGCGGTCCGAGTGATGCCCGGGGGCAGGACGGGAAGCCGTCCTCGCCGGCCGGTGAACTCCTGGACGAGCGGGACGAGGAGGGCCGCCCCTACCGCGAGGTGGACGAGGAGGACGCGCCCGCCGTCGGCGTCGAGGTCACCCCCGACACCGACGGCGGCTGGGACGTACGGCTGACCGTGCGCAACTTCCGCTTCTCGCCGGACGGCACCGGCGGACGCGCGGTGGCCGGCCGCGGTCTGGCACACCTCGAACTGAACGGCCGCCGCGTCGCCCTGCTGCGCACCCCCGAGTACCACCTCCCCGGCCACTCCGTCCCGCGCGGCACGCACCACGTCACCGCCCGCCTGTACGCCGACGACGGCTCGGTGTGGGCCGTGGGCGGTGAGCCCGTGGAGAGCACGGCCGACATCACGGTGTCGGACCAGGAACCGAGCCCCGGCCCGAGCGCCGAGCCGACCGCCACGGCACCCCCGGAACGGGCACGCGAAACGGACGGGCGGGACCGTAGGGGAGGGCGAGGTTCACCGGGCGGGGACGAGCGGGCATGATGAGGCCCGTGCCCCACGCGACATCGCTCCGCCGAGCGCCGGTGCAGCGGCGCAGCGCCGAACGGCTGGCCAGGATCCTCGACGCCTGCGCCGAACTCCTCGACGAGGTCGGCTACGACGACCTCAGCACCCGTGCCGTCGCCCAGCGCGCCGGCGTGCCCATCGGCTCCGTCTACCGCTTCTTCGGCAACAAGCGCCAGATGGCCGACGCGCTGGCCCAGCGCAACCTGGAGCGCTTCACGGAACGGGTCACCGAACGCCTCGAGGCCACCGGCGACCGGGGCTGGCGGCACGCCATGGACGTCGTGCTCGACGAGTACCTCGACATGAAGCGCACCGCCCCCGGCTTCTCCCTCGTCGACTTCGGCAACCAGATACCCGTCGGCACCCGCCGCGCCGAACCCAATCACCGCGTCGCCGGCCGCCTCACCGACCTGCTCTCCGGCTACCTCGGCCGCGAGGCCGACGACGACCTGCGCCGCGCCTTCCTCGTCGCCGTCGAGACCGCCGACGCCCTCGTCCACCTGGCGTTCCGGATGGCGCCCGAGGGGGACGGGAAGGTCATCGGCGAACTGCGCGAGATGCTGCGGGCGTATCTGGCCCGGGCGCTGGACTGAGCGCTCCCTCCGGGTGCCCCTTCCGGGCGCCCTCCTCCGAGCGCACCCTCCGGGCGCACCTCCTGGGTGACCCGCTCCGGCCGACCCCCTCCCCTCCGTGCATACCGGTCGGTATGCTCGGTCCGTCCGCGCGTCACCGCAGCCGCCGTACCCGGGAGGTCCCGTGTCCCGCACCGCCCTTCGTATCTGTCCCCTGTGCGAGGCCACCTGCGGCCTGACGCTCACCATCGACGACGGCCGGGTCACCGGCGCCCGCGGCGACCGCGACGACGTGTTCAGCAAGGGCTTCATCTGCCCCAAGGGCGCCGCCTTCGGGGCCGTCGACTCCGACCCCGACCGGCTGCGCACCCCGCTCGTCCGCGTCGACGGGGAACTGCGCGAGGCCACCTGGGCGGAGGCGTTCGACGCCGTGGCCGCCGGGATACGGCCCGTCGTCGAGCGGCACGGACCGCACGCCGTCGGCCTCGTCCTGGGCAACCCCAACGTCCACACCGTGGCCGGCGCCCTCTACCCGCCCGTACTGATCGCCGGGCTCGGCACCCGCAGTCTGTTCACCGCCTCCACGGTCGACCAGATGCCCAAGCACGTCTCCAGCGGACTGCTCTTCGGTGACGCCAACGCCATCCCCGTACCCGACCTCGACCGCACCGACCACCTGCTGCTCATCGGTGCCAACCCCCTGGAGTCCAACGGCAGTCTGTGCACCGCCCCCGACTTCCCCGGCCGGCTCAAGGCGCTCAGGGCACGCGGCGGCACCCTCACCGTCATCGACCCGCGCCGCACCCGCACCGCCCGCCTCGCCGACCGGCACCTCGCCGTCCGCCCCGGCACCGACGCGCTGCTGCTCGCGGCGATGGCACACACCCTGTTCGACGAGGGCCTCGTCGACCCGGGGGAGCAGGCGCCGCACCTCCAGGGCCTGGACGACCTGGCCGCGGCGCTGCACGACTTCACCCCCGAAGCCGTGGCCCCCGCCTGCGACGTCGACGCCGCCACCCTCCGCACCCTCGCCCGGGAACTCGCCGCCGCCCCCACCGCCGCCGTCTACGGCCGCATCGGCAGCTGCACCGTCCCGCACGGCACCCTCGCCAGCTGGCTCGTCGACGTTCTCAACATCCTCACCGGCAACCTCGACCGGCCCGGCGGCGCCCTCTTCCCGCAGGCCGCCACCGACAGGACCCCGCGCCCCGCCGGACCCGGCCGCGGCTTCGCCCTCGGACGCTGGCACTCCCGGGTGAGCCGGCATCCCGAGGCCAAGGGGGAACTGCCGCTGGCCGCCCTCGCCGAGGAGATCGACACCCCCACCGACGACGGCGAGCCGGTACGCGCCCTCATCGCCGTCGCCGCCAACCCGGTGCTCTCCGCCCCGGACGGCGACCGGCTCGACAAGGCGCTCGGCTCACTAGACTTCATGGTCAGTGTCGACCCGTACCTCAACGAGACCTCACTCCACGCCGACGTCGTCCTGCCGCCGCCCCCGCCCGCGCAGAGCCCGCACCACGACTTCGCCTTCAACACCCTCGCCGTACGCAACCAGGTCCGCTACACCCGGCCCGCCGTCCCCCTGGAGCCCGGCCGCATGGCCGAGACCGAGATCCTGGCCCGGCTCGTCCTGGCCGCGACCGGCATGCACGGCGCCGACCCCGACGCCGTCGACGCCATGGTCGTCGACCAGACCCTCTCCAAGGCGGTCCGGGAGCCGCACTCCCCGGTCCACGGCCGCGACCCGAAGGAACTCGCCGCCCTGCTCACCGGCGGGAACGGCCCCGAACGGCGCCTCGACATGATGCTGCGCCTCGGCCCGTACGGCGACGGCTTCGGTGCCGACCCGGACGGGCTCACCCTGGAGAAACTGCTCGCCCACCCGCACGGCATCGACCTCGGCCCCCTGCGCCCGAGGCTGCCCCGGCCGCTGAAGACCCGCAGCGGCAAGGTGGAGCTGCTGCCGGACCCGATCGCCGCCGACCTCCCCCGGTTGCGCGCCGCCCTCGACGAACGCCCCGGTGGACTCGTCCTCGTCGGCCGCCGCCATCTGCGCTCCAACAACAGCTGGATGCACAACGTGCCCGCCCTCACCGGCGGCTCCAACCGCTGCACCCTGCACCTCCATCCCGGGGACGCCGAACGCCTCGGCGTACGGGACGGACAGCCGGTGCGGATCAAGGGCGCCGGGGGAGAGGTGACCGCCCCCGCCGAAATCACCGACGGCGTGCGCCCGGGGGTCGTGAGCCTGCCGCACGGCTGGGGCCACGACCGGCCCGGCACCCGCACCCGGCACGCCGCCGCCGACCCCGGCGCCAACGTCAACCAGCTCCTCGACGGCAGCCTCCTCGACCCGCTGTCGGGCAACGCCGTCCTCAACGGCTTCTCCGTCGAAGTGGCCCCGCTGACCGCCACCGTGACCGAAACGTTCGGCGCTCTGACCTGAGTAAAGCTGTGACCTGGGGTTTTGCGCTTATTGCTCGCAGGTCAACGTCTTGTTAACGCAGCTTCACGGAACCTAACGTCGACGCACCGCCGGCCCTGGTGGGAGTTCAAGGGCGAACGTTAGGTATCCACTCATGCTGACCATCCTCGGCTTCACCATGATCGCGACCTTCCTGGTCCTGATCATGCTGAAGAAGATGTCGCCGATCGCGGCGCTCGTGCTGATCCCCGCGCTGTTCTGCGTGTTCGTCGGCGAGGGCGCCCATCTCGGTGACTACGTCATCGACGGCGTCTCCACCCTCGCCCCCACCGCGGCGATGCTCATGTTCGCGATCGTCTACTTCGGTGTGATGATCGACGTCGGACTCTTCGACCCGATCGTCCGCGGCATCCTCCGGTTCTGCAAGGCGGACCCGATGCGGATCGTCGTCGGCACCGCGCTGCTCGCCGCGATCGTGTCGCTGGACGGCGACGGCTCCACCACCTTCATGATCACCGTCTCGGCGATGTACCCGCTGTACAAGCGCCTGAAGATGAGCCTGGTCGTGATGACCGGTGTCGCCGCCATGGCCAACGGCGTGATGAACACCCTCCCCTGGGGCGGCCCGACGGCCCGCGCGGCGACCGCGCTCAAGCTCGACGCCGGTGACATCTTCGTCCCGATGATCCCGGCCCTGCTGGTCGGTCTGCTGGGCGTCGTCGTCCTGGCGTACGTGCTCGGTCTGCGCGAGCGCAGGCGGTTGGGCGTGCTGACGCTGGACGAGGCGCTGGTGAAGGAGGGGGCAGAGGAGACGGAGACCGTGCCGGTCGGCGCGGGTTCCGCCGGCGGCTTCGGCACGGGCGCCCGGCCGGTGGGCGGTTCTGGCGCCGGCACGGACGCCGACGCCGGGGACGACGACGACTTCCAGGGCCTCGACCCGGCCCGCCCCACGCTGCGTCCCAAGCTCTACTGGTTCAACGCGCTGCTCACGGTCGCCCTGCTCGCCGCGATGATCATGGAGTTGCTGCCGATCCCGGTGCTGTTCCTGCTCGGCGCCGCCCTCGCGCTCTCCGTCAACTTCCCGCACCTCCCCGACCAGAAGGCCCGTCTCGCGGCCCACGCCGACAACGTCCTCAACGTCTCCGGCATGGTCTTCGCCGCCGCCGTCTTCACCGGCGTCCTGCAGGGCACCGGCATGGTCGACCACATGGCCACATGGCTGGTGGACACCATCCCCGACGGCATGGGCCCGCACATGGCCCTGGTCACCGGTGTGCTGAGCCTGCCGCTGACGTACTTCATGTCCAACGACGGCTTCTACTTCGGTGTCCTGCCCGTCCTCGCCGAAGCCGGCGCCGCGCACGGCGTCTCCCCGCTGGAGATGGCCCGCGCCTCCCTCGTCGGCCAGCCGCTGCACATGTCCAGCCCGCTCGTCCCCGCGGTGTACGTCCTGGTCGGCATGGCCAGGGTCGAATTCGGCGACCACACCCGGTTCGTGGTGAAGTGGGCGGCCATGATCTGCCTGGTGATCCTCGCGGCCGGAATCCTGTTCGGCATCATCTGACCGTTCCGGCCCGTCTCAGGAAGGACCCGATCATGGCGCCCGGTGGGAACCGCGGCTGGCTGCTCCGCCTCGTCATCGCCTTCGGCTTCGCGCAGGGGGCGGTGTCGATGGCCCGGCCCGCCGTCTCCTACCGGGCGCTGGCACTGGGCGCGGACGAGCGGGCGGTCGGTGTGATCGCGGGCGTGTACGCGCTGCTGCCGCTGTTCGCCGCCGTACCGCTCGGCCGGCGCACCGACCACGGCCGCTGCGCGCCCCTGCTCCCGGTCGGCGTGGTGCTCATCTCCGGCGGCTGCGCGCTGAGCGGCCTCGCCGGCTCACTGTGGACGATGGCCCTGTGGAGCGGGGTGATGGGTCTTGGCCACCTCTGCTTCGTCATCGGCGCGCAGTCCCTCGTCGCCCGCCAGTCCGCGCCGCACGACCAGGACCGCAACTTCGGCCACTTCACCATCGGCGCCTCGCTCGGCCAGCTGGTCGGCCCCGTCGCGGCGGGCGCGCTGATCGGCGCGGACATGGCCCGCACCAGCGCGCTCGCCCTGCTGGTGGCGGGGGCGGGCGGCGCCGTCGCGCTCACCTCGCTGTGGCGCATAGAGCGGCCCGGGACCCCGGAGTCCCGTGAGGGGCAGGGGGCACGGGCGCCGGTGCGGGACATCCTGCGGGCCCGGGGCGTCCCCGCGGGCATCCTCATCAGCCTGGCCGTGCTGTCCGCGACCGACATCCTCACCGCCTACCTCCCGGTGGTCGGCGAGCACCGGGGCATCGACCCGGCCGTCGTCGGCCTGCTGCTCAGCCTCCGCGCGGCGGCCACCATCGCCTGCCGACTGGTGCTCACCCCGCTGCTGCGCCTGCTCGGCCGTACGGTGCTGCTGACGGTGACCTGCCTGCTGGCGGCGCTGCTGTGCGCGGGCGTCGCGCTGCCGCTGCCGGTCTGGGCGCTGGCCCTGGTCCTGGCCGTCCTCGGGTTCTGCCTGGGCGTCGGCCAGCCGCTGTCCATGACGACGGTCGTCCAGGCCGCCCCCGCCGAGGCCCGCTCCACCGCCCTCGCCCTGCGCCTCACCGGAAACCGTCTGGGCCAGGTCGCAGCGCCCGCGGCGGCGGGCCTGATCGCGGGAGTCGCGGGCGTGGCGGCCCCGTTCGTGATGCTCGGCGCCCTGCTGTTCCTGGCTTCGGGCGTCGCCCTGCGCACCCCGTCCCGACCGACGGAGGACCCGCCCTCCGCCCGGAGGAGCGCCGAGGCCCGCCCCCGGCGCCGTACGGCTCGCTAGCCGGTGCCCGGCGGGCGCGTCCGCACCGGCAGGATGGCGCGATCGCATACGCCGCCCACCGAGAGGCGGACCGTGCACACATACGCCATGCGTCCATAGGCCGTGCACACATAGAGGCCGTGCACACATAGAGGGGGACCATATGTTTCTGCTCGTCCTGTCCGGTGTCCTCGCCCTCGCCGTCGGCGGATGCGTCTGCGTCGTCCGGGCGGCCCGCGGCGGCCCGCGGCGGTCCGCGCTGGACGCGCTGGACGCGCGGGGTGGCGAAGGCGGCCCTGACGGCGGGCGAACTGCTCCGGTCGAGCCGTTCGAACGGCCGCACGGGAAGCGGCGACGGCGGGGACGACTGACGCGGAACACCGGTCACTCCACTGAATCCGGGCGTCCGCTTTCTCACCTGCTGGACCGGAGCGCCCTGATCCCGCCCGGCATCTTCCCCCGGCTGCTACTTTCCGTTAGCTTCCGTGACTCACACGCCCCGTGCGGCCCGCACGGGGCGTTCCGAACGCGGAGCACCAGCGCCCTGATCCGCCCCCGGGGGCACCCTCATGACACGCGCCATCTCCCTGCACGACGTGAGCAAGGCATACACGCGAGGCGTCCACGTGGTGGACCGGCTGTCGCTGGACATCGCACCCGGCGAATTCCTCGTCCTGCTCGGGCCCTCCGGCTGCGGCAAGTCCACCGTGCTCCGGATGATCGCCGGACTGGAGGACATCGACGGGGGCCGGCTGTTCCTCGACGGCGAGTACGGCAACGACCTGCCCCCCTCCGACCGGGACATGGCGATGGTGTTCCAGAACTTCGCCCTGTACCCGAGCATGACCAGCCGCGACAACATAGGCTTCCCGCTGCGCATCGAGTCCCCCGGCGCCGACCCGGCCCCGCGCGTGGACGCCACCGCCCGCATGCTCGGCATCGAGGAGCTCCTCGACCGCTTCCCCGCCCAGCTCTCCGGCGGTGAACGCCAGCGCGTCGCCATGGGCCGGGCCATCGCCCGCCACCCCTCCGCCTTCCTGATGGACGAGCCGCTGTCCAACCTCGACGCCAAGCTCCGCAACCATCTGCGCGCCGAGATCTCCCAGCTCACCCGGGAGCTGGGCGTCACCACCGTCTACGTCACCCACGACCAGTCCGAGGCCATGTCCCTCGGCGATCGCGTCGCCGTACTGCGCGGCGGCGTCCTCCAGCAGGTCGGCACCCCGCGCACGGTGTACTCCCTGCCGAGCAACGTCTTCGTCGCCGCGTTCATCGGCACCCCGCGCATCAATCTGCTGCGCGGCCTGGTGCGCGCCCCGCTCGACGGGGCGATGACCGTCAGCCTCGGCAAACAGTTCCTGCGGCTGCCCGAACCGCTGTCCCTGGACCATCAGCTGCTGAGGGTGCAGCAGGGCCGCGAGGTCATCGTGGGCCTGCGCTCGGAGGCCGTACGGATCGCCAAGCCGTCCGCCGCGCGGACCGGCGAGGTGGCGCTCACCGGCCTGGTGGAGCACCTGGAGTTCCAGGGCCACGAGGTCCTCGTCCACTTCAACACCGGCTCCCGCCCCGCCGTCGTCCCCGACCTCGAGGCTCCGCGCCCGCGGCCCGAGCGCCCGGCCCGGCGCCGCCGCCGCGAGGGCACGGTCCTGCACCGGTTGCGGGAACGGGCCGGGGCGCTGCGTGCGGGGCCGGTGGCGACGCCGGAAGGGCCGGACCCGGCCGCCGCCTCCACCGAGCCGCGCCTGCCCGGCGACCTCATCGTCCGCACCACCCCCGACATCCGTCTCCGGCACGGCATGCAGGTACCGCTCCTGGTCGACCTCGCCCACCTCTTCGTCTTCGACCAGAGCGGCGAACGGATCTGTCCGAATCCGGCACGGCTGCCCGACCTGGAGGAGTGACACGGGCGTGTGGAGACCTCTGGCGCGGGAAAACTAACACCGCTAGTTTAGGACTCTCGCACGAACTGAGCGGTCGGACACCGACGCCCCGTCCCGGAGGAAGCGCGATGAAGGCATACGACGGCATGTACATCGACGGCGCCTGGCGCCCCGCCGCCGGCCCGGACGTGATCGAAGTGGTGAACCCGGCCGACGAACAGGTGATCGCCACCGTCCCCGCGGGCACCGTGGAGGACGTCGACGCCGCCGTGCGCGCCGCCCGCGCCGCCCTTCCCGGATGGGCCGCCACCCCGCCCGCCGAGCGCGCCGCCCGGCTGGCCGCGCTGCGGGACGTGCTCGTGGCCCGGCAGGACGAGATCGCCGAGACGGTGACCGCCGAACTCGGCTCGCCCCTGAAGCTCTCGGGGGCCGTCCACGCGGGTGTGCCGATCGCCGTGACCGGCTCGTACGCCGAGCTGGCTGCGACGTACGCCTTCGAGGAGAGGACGGGCAACTCGACGATCCTCCACGAGCCCGTCGGTGTGGTCGGCGCGATCACCCCCTGGAACTACCCGCTGCACCAGATCGTCGCCAAGACCGCCCCCGCCCTCGCGGCCGGCTGCACCGTCGTCGTCAAGCCCGCCGAGGACACCCCGCTGGTCGCGCGGCTGTTCGCGGAGGCCGTGCACGAGGCCGGCATCCCGGCGGGCGTGTTCAACCTCGTCACCGGCCTCGGCCCGGTGGCCGGGCAGGCCCTGGCCGAACACCCGGGCGTCGACCTGGTCTCCTTCACCGGCTCCACCGCCGTCGGCCGCCGCATCGGCGCGATCGCGACCGGCATGGTGAAGAAGGTCGCCCTGGAACTCGGCGGCAAGTCCGCCAACGTCATCCTGCCGAGTGCCGACCTGGCCCGCGCGGTGAACGTCGGCGTCGCCAACGTCATGTCCAACTCCGGCCAGACCTGCAGCGCCTGGACCCGCATGCTGGTCCACCACGACCGGTACGACGAGGCCGTGGAACTCGCCGCGGCCGCCGCCGCGAAGTACGGCGACCGCATCGGCCCGCTCGTCAACGCCAAGCAGCAGGAACGCGTGCGCGGTTACATCGAGAAGGGCGTCGCCGAGGGTGCCCGGCTGGTCGCGGGCGGCCCCGGCTCCCCGCACGAGAAGGGCTACCACGTCAGCCCCACGGTCTTCGCCGACGTCACCCCGGAGATGACCATCGCCCAGGAGGAGATCTTCGGCCCCGTGCTGTCGATCCTGCGCTACACGGACGAGGAGGACGCCCTGCGCATCGCCAACGGCACCGTCTACGGCCTGGCCGGCGCCGTCTGGGCCGGAGACGAGGCGGAGGCGGTGGCCTTCGCCCGCCGCATGGAGACCGGTCAGGTCGACATCAACGGCGGCCGCTTCAACCCCCTCGCGCCCTTCGGC
Source organism: Streptomyces sp. NPDC020731 (assembly GCF_044334705.1). Lineage (NCBI taxonomy): Bacteria > Bacillati > Actinomycetota > Actinomycetes > Kitasatosporales > Streptomycetaceae > Streptomyces > Streptomyces sp. NPDC020731. The sequence goes on along the minus strand of NZ_JBIRTN010000013.1, from coordinate 143,218 downwards.
GGTTACAAGCAGTCCGGTGTGGGCCGCGAACTCGGCACGCACGGCCTGACCGAGTACCTCCAGACCAAGTCCCTCCAGTTCTAGGGGAGTCGTCGCCACCATGGCCGTACGTGCCGCTGTTCTGCCCGCCGTCGGTGCCCCGCTGGAGATCACCGGGATCGACCTGCCCGAACCCGGCCCCGGCCGGGTCCGCGTCCGGCTCGCCGCCGCCGGGGTCTGCCACTCCGACCTGTCCCTGTCCGACGGCACCATGCGCCTGCCGGTCCCGGCCGTCCTCGGCCACGAGGGCGCCGGCACGGTCGTCGCCGTCGGCGAGGGCGTCACCCATGTCGCGCCCGGTGACGGCGTGGTCCTCAACTGGGCGCCCTCCTGCGGTACCTGCCCCGCCTGCGCGCGCGGCGAGGTCTGGTTGTGCGCGGGCGCCCTGGCCGGCGCCGCCGAGGTGCACGCCCGTCGCGCCGACGACGGCACCGACCTGTACCCCGGGCTGAACGTCGCCGCGTTCGCCGAGGAGACGGTGGTGCCCGCGTCCTGCGTGCTGCCCGCCCCGGACGGCGTCCCGCTCACCGACGCCGCGCTCCTGGGCTGCGCGGTGCTCACCGGCTACGGCGCCGTCCACCACTCCGCGCGGGTCCGGCCGGGGGAGACGGTCGCGGTGTTCGGCGTCGGGGGAGTGGGCCTCGCGGCGCTCCAGTCGGCCCGGATCGCGGGCGCGTCCACGATCGTCGCGGTCGACGTCTCCCCGGAGAAGGAGGAGCTCGCCCGGTCCGCGGGCGCCACCGACTACCTCGTCGCCTCCGACACCACCGCCCGGCGGATCCGCGCCCTCACCGGCAAGGAGGGCGTGGACGTGGCCGTGGAGTGCGTCGGCCGAGCGACCACCATCCGCACGGCCTGGGAATCCACCCGGCGCGGCGGACGCACCACGGTCGTCGGCATCGGCGGCAAGGACCAGCAGGTCACCTTCAACGCCCTGGAGATCTTCCACTGGGGCCGGACCCTCTCCGGCTGCGTCTACGGCAACTCCGACCCGGCCCGGGACCTCCCGGTCCTCGCCGAGCACATCCGGGCCGGCCGTCTCGACCTGGGCGCCCTGGTCACCGGACGCATCGCCCTGGACGACATCCCGGCCGCCTTCGACAACATGCTGGCGGGCAAGGGCGGACGGGCGCTGGTGGTGTTCTAGGGGGCGTTGTCCGGATCTTGCCGGGGCCCGGAAACGGCCGCCCCCCGGCCGGGCTCGCGGGCGGTCTCCTCCCGGGCGACCGGGGGCGCGGCCCCCCGCGCCGCCGTCCCCGGCCGGGACCGGGACACCGCCACGCCGGCGAGACACAGGACACCGCCCACCAGCGTGAGCGGGCCCGGGACCTCGCCGAGCGCCAGCCAGGACATCAGCACGACCAGCGCGGGCACCGCGTACGTCGTCGCGCCCATCCGGCTCGCGGTCGTACGGGCCAGTGCGTAGGCCCAGGTGGTGAAGGCCAGGGCGGTCGGGAAGACGCCCAGGTAGACCATGTTGAGCGTGGCGGGGACGGGCGCGTCGGCGGCCTCCTCCACGAGCCGCCCGGCGAACGGCAGACAGGCCACCGCCCCGACCAGGCACCCGTACGTCGTCACCTGCAGCGGGCTCGCCGTGCCCAGCGCCGGCTTCTGCGCGACCACCCCGCCCGCGTAGGCCACGGCCGCCAGCAGGCACAGCATCACCCCGAGCACCGAGGACCCGCCCCCGCCGGACATCGACAGTCCCACGGTCACCGCACCGGCGAACGCCACGGCCATCCCCGCCAGCAGCCTCGGCGGCATCGAGTCCCCGAGCAGCCGGGCCCCGAGCAGCGCGATGAGGATCGGCCCGATGTTCACCACCAGCGCCGCCGTGCCGGCGTCGACCTGCTGCTCGCCCCAGTTCAGGGCCACCATGTAGAACCCGAACCAGAGCACCCCCGATATCAGGATCCCGCGCCAGGCCGGCCGGGGCGGCAGCCCCTCCCGGCGCAGCAGACAGATCACCCCCAGTGTCAGCGCGCCGGCCAGCAGCCGCCCGAGCGCGAGCGCCCCCGGCGAGTACGCGGCCCCCGCACTGCGGATGGACACGAAGGCGGATGCCCACAGCACGACGGTGACACCGGCCGCGCAGGCCGCGAGCACCTCCGTGCGACGGACGGGGTGAGAGACGGGGGAGGGCATCATGCTCCTGAGGCTAGGAGGATCAAGGGGCGGGACGCTCGCGGATTCCGGACGGGGCCCGGCCGTCACCGGAGAGTCCGCGCGTCGATCCCCAGCAGCTCGGACAGCGCGCGTTCGCCCGCTTCCGTCACCTTCACCGCCCGCCCGGAGCCGATGCGCACGCACCACCCCGTCCCCAGGGCGTGCCGGCACAGGGCCGCGCCCGCCACTCCGGCGAGGTGGGGCCGGCGCTCCGTCCAGTCCAGGCAGGCGCGGGCCAGCGGACGGCGGCCCCGGCGGTCCAGGCCGATGCCCGCCGCGGAGAACCAGCGCACGCCCGCGTCCGTGAGCGCGAACCCGGTGTCCTGGAGCAGCAGTCCCCGCGCGGTGAGGGCGTCCGTGACGGCTGTGCCGAGCCGTCCGGCGAGATGGTCGTAGCAGGTCCGCCCACGGGCCATGGCCGACCCGGCGCCCGCCTGCCGCAGCGTGCGCGGGCGTTCGGCGGCATCCGAGGCCACCTGCGCGGCCAGGTCCTCCACCAGCTGCGCGCCCCGTGCGTCGGCCAGCCGTACGTACCGGTGCCGCCCCTGCCGTTCCTCGGCCAGCAGCCCGCCCGCGACCAGTTTGCCCAGGTGCTCGCTCAGCGTGGACGCGGCGACACCGGCGTGCCGGGCCAGCTCGCCGGCCGTCCAGGCCCGCCCGTCCAGCAGTGCCAGCAGACACGCGGCCCGCGTCTCGTCCGCGACCAGCGACGCGAACCGCGCGAGACCGGCCGCCCGGGGATCCTTGGTGGTCATGCCTCCAGCATGCGGCACGGACACTTCGGCCCTCACCGAAGTGTCCGCGCCCCGGAGGGGTGCGGGACCGTGCCGACGTGCGGCTACCGCCGCGTGGGCGCGACCGACCACTACGGCGCCCTGAAGGGGCGCGGGGAACTGCGCGACCAGCCACGACAGTGCCGCGGACGATCGACGGCACATCACCGCACCCCAGCGGAGCGTTCAGGCGCCGGCCCGCACCTGCTCGTACTGCAGCGCCAGCCCGTCCAGCAGCGCCGTCAGCCCTGTCCCGAAGGCCCGTTCGTCGATCCTCTCCTGCCGCTCGGCGAGCAGATGGGCCTGCCCGAGGTGCGGGTAGTCGGCGGGGTCGTAGGCGCCGGCGTCGTCCACGAAGCCGCCCGCGAAGGAGCCGAGCGCGGAGCCCATGATGAAGTAGCGCATCAGCGCGCCGATGGAGGTGGCCTGCGCGGGCGGCCAGCCGGCCTCGACCATCGCGCCGTAGACCGCGTCGGCCAGTCGCAGCGCCGCCGGACGGCGGCCCGGACCGCGGGCCAGGACCGGGACGATGTTCGGGTGGTCGCGCAGCGCGGCCCGGTAGGAGACCGCCCAGTCGTGCAGCGCGGTCCGCCAGCTCCGGCCGTCCTCGAACATCGACAGGTCGACCAGCGCGCTCACCGAGTCGGCCACCGCCTCCAGGATCTCGTCCTTGGTGCGGAAGTGGTTGTAGAGCGAGGGCCCGCTCACCCCCAGTTCCGCGGCGAGTCGGCGGGTGGAGACGGCCGCGAGGCCCTCCGCGTCCACCAGCGCACGGGCCGTACCGACGATCCGGTCGGTGCTGAGGAGGGGCTTGCGCGGTCGGGCCATGGCGCACATAGTAGGACCGCGACAGGAAACTAGCAGTGCTAATTTAAATGTGCACGTTCTTGGGATGTGCGCGGCAAGTGGATCTCACATGGGGTGACTCGGTATGAACCTGGAGCTCAGCGAGGAGCAGGAGGCCGTCCGCCGGCTCGCCCGGGACTTCGTGGAGCGCGAGGTCGTGCCCCACGCCACCGCCTGGGACCGCGCCGAGGAGGTCGACCGCGGCATCGTGAAGAAGCTCGGCGGGGTCGGCTTCCTGGGGCTGACGATCGACGAGGAGTACGGCGGCAGCGGCGGCGACCATCTCGCGTACTGCCTGGTCACCGAGGAACTGGGCCGCGGCGACTCGTCCGTGCGCGGCATCGTCTCCGTCTCCCTCGGCCTGGTCGCCAAGACGATCGCCGCCTGGGGGAGCGAGGAGCAGAAGCGCGCCTGGCTGCCGGGCCTCACCTCCGGGGAGTGCGTCGGCTGCTTCGGCCTCACCGAGCCGGGCACCGGCTCCGACGCCGGCAACCTCACCGCGCGGGCGGTCCGTGAGGGCGACCACTACGTCGTCAACGGCACCAAGATGTTCATCACCAACGGCACCTGGGCCGACGTCGTCCTGCTGTTCGCCCGCTCCACCGACGCCCCCGGCCACAAGGGCGTCTCCGCCTTCCTCGTCCCCACCGACACGCCCGGACTGACCCGCCGCGCCATCCACGGCAAGCTGGGCCTGCGCGGCCAGGCCACCGCCGAGCTGGTCCTCGAGGACGTGCGCGTGCCCGCCTCCGCGATGCTGGGTGAGGAGGGCAAGGGCTTCTCCGTCGCCATGTCCGCCCTCGCCAAGGGCCGGATGTCGGTCGCGGCCGGCTGCGTCGGCATAGCCCAGGCCGCTCTGGACGCGGCCGTGCGCTACGCGGGGGAGCGCGAGCAGTTCGGGAAGAGTATCGCCCGTCACCAGCTCGTCCAGGAGCTGATCAGCGACATCGCCGTGGACGTCGACGCGGCCCGGCTGCTCACCTGGCGGGTCGCCGACCTGATCGACCGGGGCCGGCCCTTCGCCGTCGAGTCCTCCAAGGCCAAACTGTTCGCCTCGGAGGCGGCCGTCCGCGCCGCCAACAACGCCCTGCAGGTCTTCGGCGGCTACGGCTACATCGACGAGTACCCGGCCGGCAAACTCCTGCGCGACGCGCGCGTGATGACCCTCTACGAGGGCACCAGCCAGATCCAGAAACTGGTCATCGGCCGTGCGCTCACCGGGGTTTCGGCGTTCTGAGTACGCTCTGAGTACCTGAGCGGATGTGGCCGCGGCCGCATCCGCCGATCCTTGTCCCCATGAGCGACACACCGGTCAAGCAGCAGAGTACGGCCGCCTTCTACGGTCAGGCCGTCGCGTCCTTCGGAGTGGCCATGGGCGCCACCGCGGTCGGCATCTTCAACCTCGACACCGACTCCTGGGTCCGCGCCTTCCTGGGCATCGCCGTCCTGTACCTCGTCACCTCCGCCTTCACCCTGGCCAAGGTCATCCGCGACCGCCAGGAGGCCGGGCAGATCGTCAACCGGGTCGACCAGGCCCGCCTGGAGAAGCTGCTCGCCGAGCACGACCCGCTGCAGAAGCTGTGACGACGGGCACGCTAAGCGAGCGCTCACTCTTGCCGGTATGGTGTTACCCCTGCCAGCGAACGAGGTGAGCGATGAGTACGGCGGAGGAGACGGCCGGCGCCGAGGCGCAACCGTGGGGTGAGGTCACGCCCGACGCGGCCCGGCGGTTGCTGCTCGCCGCCGTGGAGGCGTTCGCGGAGCGCGGCTACCACGCCACGACGACCCGCGACATCGCGGGCCGTGCCGGGATGAGCCCGGCCGCGCTCTACATCCACTACAAGACCAAGGAAGAGCTGCTCCACCGCATCAGCAGGATCGGCCACGAGAAGGCCGTCGAGATCCTGCGCACGGCGGCCCGCGCCGAGGGCAGCCCGACCCGGCGGCTCGCCGAAGCGGTCAGCTCCTTCGTCCGCTGGCACGCGGGGGGCCGCACCACCGCCAGGGTCGTGCAGTACGAGCTCGACTCGCTCGGCCCCGAGGCCCGCGCCGAGATCCTCGGACTGCGCCGGCAGGTCGACGCCGAGGTGCGCGGGATCATCGAGGAGGGTGTGCGCTCCGGCGAGTTCGACGTCATCGACGTACAGGGCACCACGCTCGCCGTGCTCTCCCTGTGCATCGACGTGGCCCGCTGGTTCAACGTCGACGGCCCCCGCACCCCCGAGGAGGTCGGCGCGCTCTACGCCGACCTCGTGCTCAGGATGGTCGGGGCCGGGGAAGCCGGCCCCGCTCAGAGGTAGTACCGGGCCACCGACTCGGCGACGCACACCGGCTTGTCGCCGCCCTCGCGCTCCACGGTGAACGCCGTGGCCACCTGGACGCCGCCCGGCACCTCGTCGACGGCAGTGATCGTCGCGGTGGCGCGCACCCGCGAGCCGACCGGGACCGGGGCGGGGAAGCGCACCTTGTTGGTGCCGTAGTTGACGCCCATCCTCACGCCCTCGACGGAGATCAGCTGCGGGCCGAACAGCGGCAGCAGCGACAGCGTCAGGTAGCCGTGCGCGATGGTCGTCCCGAACGGCCCCGCCGCGGCCTTCTCCGGGTCGACGTGGATCCACTGGTGGTCCCCGGTGGCCTCGGCGAACAGGTCGATCCGCTTCTGGTCGACCTCCAGCCAGTCGGTGTACCCCAGCTGCTCGCCCACCGCCGCCTTCAGGTCGTCGACGGAGGTGAAGATCCTCGGCTCTGCCATGTCCCGGCCTCTCGCGTCACGTAGTCGCAGCGCACCGGTGTGCGCATGCCTAAGCAACTGCTTAGCATGGTGTGCCGGGCGGTCCCTGTCAACGACAGCCGGCCGCCGGACGGGTGGGTAGGGTTCGGGGGTGCACCGGATACCCGAGAAGATCCACGAGCTCACGGTCGGCCAGCTCTCCGCCCGCAGCGGCGCCGCCGTCTCGGCCCTGCACTTCTACGAGGCCAAGGGCCTGATCAGCAGTCGCCGCACCGCGGGCAACCAGCGCCGCTACAGCCGTGACACCCTGCGCCGGGTCGCCTTCGTCCGCGCCGCCCAGCGCGTCGGCATCCCGCTCGCCACGATCCGCGAGGCGCTCGCCGAGCTGCCCGAGGAGCGCACGCCGACGCGGGACGACTGGGCGCGGCTTTCCGAGGCGTGGCGCTCGGAGCTGGATGAACGTATTCGGCAGCTCGACCGTCTGCGCGATCACCTCACGGACTGCATCGGCTGCGGCTGCCTCTCGCTGGACAGCTGCGTCCTGTCCAACCCGGACGACGTCTTCGGTGAACGCCTGACGGGGTCCCGGCTGCTGGCGGAGAACAGCGGCGCGCGCCGCGGCGACGCGCCCAAGGGCGGCGGCTGACCCCTTGCGGGTTCGCACGCCACGGCGCCCGGGGTGGGCGGCGGGGTCCGCCGGCCGGCGTTCGCCGGGTGCCTCCCCCGGAGGGGGACCCCAGCGTCCACCCGTGCCGCCCTGGGGGTACCTCCCGGGGCGCCGGGGGAGGCACGGCTGTGCGGGACGGGTGTCCGCGGTGGCGTGGGAGCGCAGGGTCGGGGGCCGGTGCGCGCGGTCCGGCAGGGGCGAAGCGGGCGGCGGCCGCCGGGGCTGCCGCCCCGCCCGCTCACTCGTACTCCGTGCCGCCCTTGCGGGTCAGATACGCCGGGCTCACGGCCTTCGCTATGGCGCGGCCACCGGTCACCGGGCTGTGGCGTTCGACGGCCGGGCGGATCACCACGCCCTCGCGCAGGTGCAGCTCCCGCCCGGAGACCGTCTCGCGGCCACTGGCGATCTCCAGCACCCGCTCACCGTCGTACGGGCCCGTGAACAGCCGGGGCACCAGCGGCAGCCGTCCGCCCAGCAGTTCCGCCGCGTCCAGCCAGCGCACCCGGCCGTCGATCTCCGCCGACACGTCGAACACGGCGTACCCGAGAGTGTCGCGCCGCCCGTCCGCGCCGTATGCCAGGTCCTGCACCCCCGCGCCGTACACCTCGCCGAAGACACCGACCCGCCGGGCCCCCAGCCGTGCGGCGAGGTCCGCCGCGGCCTCGGCGACACCGTGACCGCGCACCGCCCGCCAGTACAGGTTGCGCGGGTCCTCCTTCAGCGCCAGCGACTTCGCGCCGAACCCCTTGGACGAGACGTACACCCGGTCCTCCTCGGCGGAGTACGTCAGCAGACAGGCCGTGCCGTGCAGCTTCTCCGTGAGCACCACGGGCTCGCCGGGAGCGAAGATCTCCGGGTAGCGCTGGATGTTCTCGATGTCGACCCAGGGCAGCAGCCCGGCCGCGGACTCCACCTCGCCGCTCATCGTCGGCGGGACGGGTGGCACCCACTTGGTGATGCCGAGCAGCTCCGTGAAGTCGGTGCCGTCCGCGGCGGCCCGTACGAGGTCGACGTCCGCGAGCGCCTCCGGCCGGCACACGATGCCCTGCGACAGTTCGCCGCGCAGCCGGATCGCCTTGACCCGGTCGCGGTTACCGCCCGCCAGGCGGCCGGTCAGACCCAGCTCCTCGATCAGCGCGGCCGGCAGCACGGACTGCTCGGGAATGTAGACCGCGGCATCACCCGTGCGGTACGCGCCCTTGGCGACGACGGCCCGGTACAGGCCCACCTGGGCCAGTTCGAGGGCGTCGGCGCCCGGGTGTTCGTGGACGGTCAGGACTTCGGCGGTGACGCGCAGCGTCGACATCAGGACAGCTCCAGGGCTCTCAGGTGTGTTTCATCGCCCCCACTGTCCGTGGAACAAAGCCCTGGAACGAGCGATTTAGCACCTGCTACCGTCCACGGAGCCGACGGGGGTGCGGCATCCCCGGCGCACCCCCGCGCCCCCGTTGCTCCCTGTCTCTCAGGCCGACACCAGCAGCCTCACCCTGCGGGCGTCCGCCAGGGCTTCGGGGGTGAGCACGGGGCGCGGTACCAGGATTCCGCAGTCCGTGCAGACCGGGCCCGTCGACGGCTCGTGGTCCAGGTCGAAGCGCCACATGAGCCGTTCCCCCCGGCACACGGGGCAGGCCGTACCCGGCTCGCGCTCCAGCGCGGCTATCAGCCGCCGCAGCACCTCGGCCAGCGGCTCGCGCGGATGCACCCGCGGATCGTCGCACCAGGCCACACCGAAACCGCCCCAGGTCAGCCGGTGCCAGTCGTCCACACTGCCCGGCCTGCGCAGCCCGTCGTGCTTCTCCTTCCTGCGGCGCTCGGCGAACTCCACCTCATAGGCCAGCCAGACCGCCCGGGCCTCCTCCAGCTCCTCCAGTGCGGCCACGAGCCGCGCCGGGTCGACGGAGCGGTCCTCGGGATCGAACCCGGCCCGCGAGCACAGATGGTCCCAGGTCGCCCTGTGCCCGTAAGGAGCGAATCGCTCCAGGCACTTGCGCAGCGAATAGCGCCGCAGTGCCAGATCGCACCGCGGATCTCGGACCTGTCTCGCCAGACTCCGGAAACCGGCCATCGTCCTGCACCTCCGTCACACCTGCACCTGTAATCCGGTCACTTCGGCGTCGTCGAAAGGACGTCGCCGAATAGACGTATCGACACGCGAATCGGCTCCATCCTTTTTCGATGGCCCCATCAGCCGGCCGCGGGGGCTCACGGACCAACTCCCGCGACCCCTGCTTCAGTTGTGGTCGTTCACGGGGATACCGGCGGTAACCCGCCCCGTGTCCTCCCCGCGGGGAGAAGCCCTTCCTCGTCAGCCTGAGAACTCCCGGCGGCTTCCACGGGTTCCTGAAGACCCCGCCGATATGCACGCCCGACGCAAAACGGCGGCGAGCCGCTGCCCGCCGCCGTCCCGCACCACCCGCTCAGCGGTAGAGCAGGTACTCCCGCCGCGTCCTTCGGAACTCCGCCAGCTCCTCCTGCCAGCCGGCCACCACCTCGTCCGTGCCCGCGCCCGCGTCGATCATGGTGCGCACGCGCGCGGAGCCCGTGAGCTTGTCGATCCAGTTGTCCGGGCGCCAGGCGAAACCGCTCCACGACCGCTTGGCGGTGATCAGCAGTCCGATCCCCGTCCGCACCGGATCGAACGCCTCCCGGTCGTGCACATGCAGCTGGACGCCCCCGACGGTCTTCCCCTGGAACTTGGAGAACACCGGCGCGAAGTACGCCTCCCGCAAGCGCACGCCCCCCAGCCCCAGCGCGTTCGCCCCGTCCGCCCAGCGCCCGTCGACCCCCTCCGCCCCCAGCAGCTCGAACGGCCGGGTGGTCCCGCGCCCCTCCGACAGGTTCGTCCCCTCGAACAGGCACGTCCCCGGGTACACCAGCGCCGTCTCCGGAGTCGGCATGTTCGGGCTCGGCGGCACCCACGGCAGCCCGGAGGCGTCGTAGAAGTCCGACCGCCTCCAGCCCGACATCCGTACGGTCTCCAGCGGCACCGGCACCGTCAGGAACTCCCCGTTGAACAGCAGCGCCAGCTCCGCCACCGTCATCCCGTGCGCCTGCGAGACGGGCTGCCGGCCGACGAACGTCGCGAACTCCTTGTGCAGCACCGGGCCCAGCGCGGCCCGTCCGGTGACAGGGTTCGGCCGGTCGAGGACGACGAACCGCCTGCCCGCGAGTGCGGCCGCCTCCATGCAGTCGAACAGCGTCCAGATGTACGTGTAGAAGCGCGCACCGACGTCCTGGATGTCGAAGACGACCGTGTCCACACCGGACGCCGTGAAGACGTCGGCGAGTGCCTGACCGCTCTTCAGATACGTGTCGTAGACCGGCAGGCCGGTCGCCGGGTCGTCGTAACGGCCCTCCGAGCCGCCCGCCTGGGCGGTGCCCCGGAAGCCGTGCTCGGGTCCGAAGACGGCGGTCAGGTCCACCCGGTCGTCGGCGTGCATGACGTCGACGATGTGCCGCGCCTCCCGGGTGATGCCCGTCGGGTTGGTGACCACGCCCACGCGCCGGCCGTCGAGCAGTCCGTAGCCGTCCGCGGCGAGCCGTTCGAACCCGGTGCGCAGCCTCCGGCCATCCCCGTGCGCCGGACCGGAAGCGGCGGCGGCCGGCGCGGCGGAGGCCGCGACCGCGGCCGTGGTGGTGGCGAGCAGGCTCCGTCTGGACAGCTTCATGCGGTGACCTCCGTGATCGCGGCGGGTGTCATGCGCACGCACGCTAGCGCGCATGACCGCCCCGGGGAACGAACCGGACCGACCCCGCGGGGAACATCCCTTCCACCGGGCATACCGACCGGTTAGTCTGACGCCGGAACCGCTGGGAGCCGCGTCGAAGGAGACCGATGGTGCAAGCCGAGCAGGGTGCGAAGGTGGTTGTCACGGGAGCCGGGGGCGGCATCGGGGCGGCGCTCGCCCGCCGCTTCGCCGACCGGGGGGCGCGGGTCGTCGTCAACGACCTGGACGCCGACCGCGCGAAGGCCGTCGCCGAGGAGATCGGGGGCCTGGCCGTTGTGGGCGACGCCTCCTCGGTCGTCGCCGAGGCCCGTGAGGCGCTCGGCGGCACGGTCGACGTGTACTGCGCCAACGCGGGCGTCGGCCGTGACGGCGGGGAGCCCGGCGAACCGCTCGACGAGCAGGGCTGGGCGCTCTCCTGGGACGTCAACGTCATGGCGCACGTCCGCGCGGCGCACGCACTGCTCCCGGACTGGCTGGAGCGCGGCAGCGGACGCTTCGTCTCCACCGTCTCCGCCGCCGGACTGCTCACCATGATCGGCACCGCCCCCTACAGCGTCACCAAGCACGGCGCCTACGCCTTCGCCGAATGGCTGTCACTGACGTACCGCCACCGCGGGGTGAAGGTCCACGCGATCTGCCCGCAGGGCGTGCGCACCGACATGCTCGACGCCAGCGGCAGCGCGGGCGACCTGGTGCTCAAGCCGACCGCGATCGAACCGGAGGACGTGGCCGACGCCCTCTTCCGGGGCATCGAGGAGGACCGCTTCCTGATCCTTCCGCACCCCGAGGTCGCCGAGTACTACCGGGCGCGCGCCGCCGAGCCGGACCGCTGGCTCTCCGGCATGAACCGCCTCCAGCAGCAGTGGGAGGCGACCCGGTGACCGCCTCCCGCTACGCCGCCAAGCCCTGGCTGGCCCTCCTCACCGACGCCCAGCGCGCCCCCATGGAGCCCGCCGGCTCCCTGGTCCACGCCCTGCGCCGCGCGGTGTCCGAGACCCCCGACCGCACCTTCCTCGCCTACTTCGACGGCCGCCTGACCTATCGCGAGGCCGACGAGCTCAGCGACTCCGTCGCAGGCCACCTCGCCGCGCGCGGCCTGGAGCGCGGCGAGCGGGTGGCGATCCTGCTGCAGAACTCCCCGCTCTTCGTCCTCGCCCTGCTCGGCGCCTGGAAGGCGGGCGCGGTCGTCGTGCCCGTCAACCCGATGTACAAGTCCGGCGAGGTGACCCACGTCCTGCGGGACGCCGACGTGGCCGCGCTGATCTGCTCCGACCGGGCCTGGGAGTCGTACCTGCGCGACACGGCCGCCGGCTCGCCCGTGCGGATCGTGCTCACCGGCTGCGAGCTGGACTTCCAGACCCGCGGTGACACGCGCGTGCTCACCTTCGAGCGGCTCCCGGGGGCCCCGGACACCGACGACCTCACCACCGTCGCCCGCCAGGACCGGCCGGCCCCCGAGCACCGCGACCCCGCCCCCGGCGACACCGCGCTGATCAGCTACACCTCGGGCACCAGCGGCACCCCCAAGGGAGCCACCAACACGCACGGCAACATCATGTACAACGCCGAGCGGCAGCGTACGGGGCTCGGCCTGCCCGAGGCGCCCGTCTACTTCGCGCTGGCGCCCCTGTTCCACATCACCGGCATGGTCTGCCAGCTCGGCGCCTGCCTCGACAGCGCGGGCACCCTCGTCCTGGCGTACCGCTTCGAGCCGGGCGTGGTCCTGGACGCCTTCGCCGAGCACCGGCCGCACTACACCGTCGGCCCGTCCACCGCCTTCATGGCGCTGGCCGCCCACCCCGACGCGAGCCGCGACCACTTCTCCTCCTTCCGGGTGATCTCCTCCGGCGGCGCCCCGCTGCCGCCCGCCCTGGTGGAGAGGTTCCGGGCCGGCTTCGGGCCGTACATCCGCAACGGCTACGGGCTGACCGAGTGCACCGCCCCCTGCGCCTCCGTCCCGCCGCACCTGGAGGCGCCGGTCGACGAGGCCTCCGGGACGCTGGCCGTCGGCGTGCCGGGCCCCGACACCCTCGTACGGATCGTCGACGAACGGGGCGAGGAGGTGCCCTTCGGCGAGCAGGGCGAGATCGTCGTGCGCGGACCGCAGGTCGTGCCCGGGTACTGGCAGCGGCCCGACGCCACCGCCGAGACCTTCCCGGACGGTGAACTGCGCACCGGCGACATCGGCTTCATGGACCCCGAGGGCTGGCTGTACGTCGTCGACCGCAAGAAGGACATGATCAACGCGTCCGGTTTCAAGGTGTGGCCGCGCGAGGTCGAGGACGTGCTCTACACCCACCCGGCGGTGCGCGAGGCGGCCGTCGTGGGCGTGCCCGACGGGTACCGCGGGGAGACCGTCAAGGCCTTCATCAGTCTGCGCCCCGGCGCCGGCGCGGACCCGGCCGCGCTCGCCGCGTACTGCAGGGAGAGACTGGCCGCCTACAAGTATCCGCGCCAGGTGGAGATCCTGCCGGACCTGCCGAAGACGGCCAGTGGGAAGATCCTCCGGCGGGAACTGCGTTCCCTGACCCACGACAACTAGCAGCGACACGGAAAGGCGGGTGGCGGCAGTGCCCAGGACGACGGACGGTGACGGGGCCCCTGTACCGCAGCGGCTCCTGGCCGCCGCCACCCGGCTCTTCGCCGAGCGGGGCTACGACCGCACCTCGGTGCAGGAGATCGTCGAGGCGGCCGGCGTCACCAAGGGGGCGCTCTACCACTACTTCGGCTCCAAGGACGACCTGCTGCACGAGGTGTACGCGCGGGTGCTGCGCCTCCAGCAGGAACGCCTGGACCACTTCGCGGACGCCGACGAGCCGATCGAGAAGCGGCTGCGCGGCGCGGCGGCGGACGTCGTCGTCACCACGATCGAGAACCTCGACGACGCGTCGATCTTCTTCCGCTCCATGCACCACCTCGGCCCGGAGAAGAACAAGCAGGTGCGCGCCGAGCGCCGCCGCTACCACGAACGCTTCCGCGCGCTGATCGAGGAGGGCCAGCGGGAGGGCGTCTTCTCCACGGCGACCCCGGCCGACCTGGTGGTCGACTACCACTTCGGCTCCGTGCACCACCTGTCGACCTGGTACCGCCCCGACGGCCCGCTCGGCCCGCAGGAGGTCGCCGACCACCTGGCGGACCTGCTGCTGCGGGCCCTGCGTCCCTGAGGACACCCCCCCGGGGGGGGGGGGGGGGGGGGGGGGGGGGGGGGGGCGCGCGGGGGCGCGCGGGGCGGGGGGGGGGGGGAGGCGGGGCGGCCGCCGCGCCGGGGGGGGGCGCGGGGGGGGGGGGGGC
>NZ_JBIRTN010000013.1:82916-128967 GCF_044334705.1 Streptomyces sp. NPDC020731 | reverse complement strand
CGCCCCGCCCCCCCGCCCCGCGCCGCCCGCGGGTGCCCCCCCCCCCCCGGGCGACCGCGCGGCGGGGGCCCCTGGGCCCGGGGCCACCCCCCCGGGCGGGGGGCCCCGCGGGCCCGGGCGCCCCCCCCCACGTCCGGGGCCTACAGGTACTTCTTCAGCTCCCGGCGCGCCAGCGACCGCTGGTGCACCTCGTCCGGGCCGTCGGCGATCATCAGCGTGCGGGCACCGGCGTACAGCTCGGCCAGCGGGAAGTCCTGGCTGACCCCGCCCGCGCCGTACAGCTGGATCGCGCGGTCGAGGATGCCGACGACCGTGCGCGGGGTGGCGATCTTGATGGCCTGGATCTCCGTGTGGGCGCCCCGGTTGCCGACGGTGTCCATCATCCAGGCCGTCTTCAGCACCAGCAGCCGCAGCTGCTCGACCGCCACGCGCGCGTCGGCGATCCAGTTCTGCACCACGCCCTGCTGCGCCAGCGCCTTGCCGAACGCGTCACGCGACACCGCGCGGCGGCACATCAGCTCGATGGCCCGCTCGGCCATGCCGATCAGCCGCATGCAGTGGTGGATCCGGCCGGGACCGAGCCGGGCCTGCGCGATGGCGAAACCGCCGCCCTCCTCACCGATCAGGTTCGACACCGGCACGCGCGCGCGGTCGAAGACCACCTCGGCGTGCCCGCCGTGGTAGTGGTCCTCGTAACCGAACACCTGCATGGCGCGCTCGATCGTGACGCCCGGGGTGTCACGCGGGACCAGGACCATGGACTGCTGGCGGCGGATGTCCGCCCCGTCCGGGTCGGTCTTGCCCATCACGATGAAGATCGCGCAGTCCGGGTGCATCGCCCCGGAGATGTACCACTTGCGACCGGTGATGACGTACTCGTCGCCGTCCCGCTCGATGTGCGTGGTGATGTTGGTGGCGTCCGAGGAGGCGACGTCCGGCTCGGTCATCGCGAACGCCGAGCGGATCCCACCGGCCAGCAGCGGCTGGAGCCACTGCTTCTTCTGCGCCTCGTCGCCGAACTGGGCCAGCACCTCCATGTTCCCGGTGTCGGGCGCGGCGCAGTTGGTGACGGTGGGGGCGATCTGCGGGGAGCGGCCCATGATCTCGGCGAGCGGGGCGTACTGGAGGTTGGTGAGCCCGGCACCGTGCTCGGAGTCGGGCAGGAACAGGTTCCACAGCCCCTGCCGGCGGGCCTCGGCCTTCAGCTCCTCCACCACGGGGACGTTCTCCCACGGCGAGTCCAGCCCGGCACGCTGCTCGTGGGCGACCGCTTCGGCCGGGTGGACGTGCTCGTCCATGAAGGCGAGCAGCTTGGCGCGCAGCTCCTCGGTGCGCGCGTCGAACGCGAAGTCCATGGTGCGTCAGCCTTCCTGAAGAGTGGTCAGACCGTGCCGGATGAAGACCGGGACCAGATCACCGATGCGGTCGAAGCCGTGCCCGACCGTCCGGCCCAGGGTGTAGCGGTAGTGGATGCCCTCCAGGATCACGGCGAGCTTGAACCAGGCGAACGCCGTGTACCAGGACACCGCGGAGACATCGCGCCCCGACCGCGCGGCGTACCGCTCGATCAGTTCGGCCGGCGTGGGGTGCCCGGGCGCCTCGGCGGTCGTGGAGACGGGGGAGTCCGGCATGCCCAGCGGCATGCTGTACATCACCAGCAGCCCCAGGTCCGTCAGCGGATCGCCGAGCGTGGACATCTCCCAGTCGAGGACGGCCTTGATCCGGTCGTCCTCCCCGATCAGCGCGTTGTCGAGGCGGTAGTCGCCGTGCACCACGGCAGGCGCGGGGGAGGCGGGCAGTTCGCGTCCGAGCGCCGCGTGCAGCTCGTCGATCCCGGCCAGCTCCCGGTTGCGGGAGGCGTCCAGCTGCTTGCCCCAGCGCCGCAGCTGCCGGTCCAGGAAGCCCTCGGGCCGGCCGAAGTCCGCAAGACCCACCTCGCCGGGCTCCACCGCGTGCAGTTCGACCAGCGTGTCCACCAGGTTCAGCACCGCGTCCCGGGTGCGCTCGGCACCGAGCGGGGCGAGCTGGCCGGCCGTCCGGTACGGAGTGCCCTCGACGAACTCCATGACGTAGAACGGCGCCCCGAGCACCTCCTCGTCCTCGCACAGCAGCACGGTGCGCGGCACCGGCACGGCGGTCGGGTGCAGCGCGCTGATCACCCGGTGCTCGCGCTTCATGTCGTGGGCGGTGGCCAGGACATGGCCGAGCGGGGGACGCCGTACGACCCACTTCGAGCCGCCGTCGGAGACCGCGTAGGTGAGGTTCGACCTGCCGCCCTCGATCAGCCGGCCGGTGAGCGGGCCGTTCACCAGGCCGGGCCGCTCCCGTTCGAGCAGGCCGCGCAGCCGTTCGAGATCGAGTCCGGGCGGGTGGTCGGTGCTCATCGTGGCTCCTACGGGCGGGGAAACAGTACCCGCCTTATGATGCCGACCGGTCGGTATGTCGTCCAGAGCGGCGGCCGAACGTGATCGGGGCCACGATAGGCGCTCGCCGCGCCCGCTTCTCGTCCGGCCGCCACGCGAATGGCGTACATCAGGCCATTCGGCTTGCACGGCGCGCGCGGACGCCGGAGGGTCGGATCCATGAAGGCGATCAGCTACTCACGGTACGGCGGTCCCGAAGTACTCGGACTCGGGGAGGTCGACGACCCCAGGGTCGGCCCCGACTCGGTCCTGGTGAAGGTGCGGGCGGCGGCCGTCAACCCGGTCGACTGGAAGTGCCGCGAGGGTCATCTCGACTCGCTCCTCCAGCCGGTGTTCCCGGTGATCCCCGGCTGGGACGTCTCGGGCGTGGTCGTCCGGCCCGGTCCCGCCGTACCGGAGTTCGCCGTCGGCGACGAGGTCATCGGCTATGTGCGCGAGGACGTCCTCTCGCGCGGCACCTTCGCCGAGTACGTGGCGGCTCCGGCGCGCGCCCTCGCGCGCAAGCCGCGCGCCCTGTCCTTCGAGGAGGCGGCCGGCCTCCCGCTCGCGGGGCTCACCGCGTACCAGGTGCTGCACCGCGTCCTCCAGGTCAAGCGGGGTGAGACCGTCCTGGTGCACGCCGCGGCCGGCGGCGTCGGCTCCATCGCCGTCCAGCTCGCCGCCCACCTCGGCGCCCGGATCATCGGTACGGCGAGCGAGCGCAACCACGACTTCGTACGCGGACTGGGCGGGGAGCCGGTGAGCCACGGCGAGGGCCTGGCCGAACGGGTACGGGGACTGGCCCCCGAGGGCGTGGACGCGGTGTTCGACACGGTGGGCGGCGACGCCCTCAAGACCTCCGCGAACCTGCTGGCCCCCGAGGGCCGCCTGGCCTCGATCACCGACCCCGAGGTGGTGGGCTACGGCGGCCGCTACTGGTTCGTCCGCCCCGACCCCCAGGACCTCCAGCATCTCTCAGACCTGGCGGACCAGGGCACGGTCACCGTCCACGTCTCGGAGACCTTCCCCCTGGACCGGGCGGCGGACGCCCACCGCCTGAGCCAGGAGGGCCGCACCCGGGGCAAGATCGTAGTGACGGTGAGCGAATAGCACCGCCCGGCATCGAACAGCCCGTCCGGCGTTTGAGGACGAGGCCCGTCCAGGGCCGAAGGGAGGTCCGGGGCGCAGCCCCGGGGACGGGACGGGAAGGGGCGGCGGGGGCGAGAACCCACTGAGCACCCCCACCTCACCCCGAACCGACAAGCACCGCCCCGCACACGGCCATGGCCACCGTGCAGACCACCGCAACCGCCGCATGCGGCGGCGCAAGCGCCCCCGGCACCCCCGCGGCCGCCAGAACCCGGATCCGCCGGTGGGCGAACCACAGAAACCCGAACCAGCAGGCGCAGCACAACGCGCACGCGACCACCCCGACCGCCGACACCCCACCCGCCAGAGCCGTCTTCACGGCCAGCACGGCGGCAACAGTGGCCGACAACGTCGTACGCCGCCACGCGAGCCGCGTCCGCTCGGGTTGCAGCCCCGGATCCCGCTCCGCGGCCCGAGCCGCCGTCCCGCTCACCCGTCCCACCCGAACAGCACGACGGCGACCATCGCCACGGCCACCACCGCCACCACGAGACTCAGCAGCACCGGAAACCGCGACACCGGCAGATCCTCACCCCGCCGCATCGCCCGTTCGCACCGCACCCAGTGGTTGACCGCCCGCAACGCGCACAAGGCCCCCGCGGCCAGCAGTGCCAGTGCCAGCCCGACCCGCCACCCCCAGCGCAGGTCCGGCAGGAACTGGTCCACGGCGAACCCGCCCCCGATCAACGCGAGCGCGGTGCGCAACCAGGCGAGAAACGTCCGCTCGTTCGCCAGCGAGAACCGGTAGTCGGGCGTGTCGCCCTCCCGCCGCGCCTCGCCGGGCGCGAACCACAACCGGACGTTCCGCACAAAGTCGATCACGCCGCGACCCTACCGGGACCGCCTCGGCGCCGGGTCGACAGCCGGCGGCGGCCATGTGCTCAGCTCTCCGACCGGTACGCCTTGAGCCGTTCGTACGCCACCAGCCCGTCCGGGGTCCACTCCCACTCACCGAGCCGCCGCTCCAGCTCCGCCTCCGACAGGAAGTCCCCCCAGGCCACCTCCTCCGCCTGCGGCCGTACGGGCCGGTCGCAGCGCACCTCGTACACCGCCGACCACCAGCTCCGGCCCGCCCCGTCGTCGTACAGGAACGTGAGGACGTGCTCGGGGCGCGGCAGCCCGCTCACTCCCAGCTCCTCCTCGGCCTCCCGCAGCGCCGCCTCGTCGTAGCTCTCGCCCGCGCCGACGACCCCGCCGACGAACATGTCGTACAGGGAGGGAAAGACCTGCTTGGTCGCGGTGCGGCGATGGACGAAGATCCGCCCCTCGGCGTCCCGGGCGAGGACGAAGGCGCAGCGGTGGCGCAGACCCCGTGCGTAGGCCTCCCCGCGCGGGGACCGCCCGACCACCCGGTCGTCCTCGTCGACGATGTCGATGATCTCCTCGGCGCTCATACGGCCATCCTGTCGCACCGCCCGACCGATCTCTCGATCCCGGACGTCACAAGTAGCCCGTTCGTGACCGTAGTTGACGCGTGTAACGCAAGGGGTGCCCTTGACGTGATCCGTTGGCGGACGGTTTGCTGTGAGTGATCAGCTCATGGCAATCGGCAGCCGACCACTGTCGTACCGACCACCCGCCGTGAGCCGGTGACCACAAGAAGAGCGCGTGAGGAAGTTCCGCGGTGCCCCCACCCCCGCCTCCCCTCGGCCGTGCCCGCAGACGGGCGGCACAGGCATTCGACGAGGCCCTCGACGACGCCGAACTCGTCGCCGCGCGGACCGCGCTGGCACAGGGCCGATGGCAGAACACCCGCTCGCTGCTGGTCCGCACGGGGGAGGAATGGGACCGCCGGGGCCACCGCGTCACGGTGCTCGCCCGGGAGTCGTACTGCGCCGCCTGGGCCCGCGAGTGGCTGCTCGCCGAACCCGACTCCGGTGACGCGTCCGTGCTGCTCGCCCTGGCCCAGGTGCGGCGCGCGCTGCACGGCAAGGAGAAACCGGCCCGCGCCCGCGACGTCTGCCACAAGGCGGCGGAGCTCGTGCCCGCCGACCCCACCCCCTGGCTCGGGCTGCTCCTGCTGGAGTGCGCCCAGGGGGCCGAGGGAGACGTGGTCCGGCTCTTCGAGCAGGTCCGCACCCGGTACGCGGACCACCACCACGCCCACCACCTGGTGGTCGCCTGGCTCGCCGAGCGCCGCGTGGAGGCGGGCCCGGACCCGCTGCACGAGGTGTACGACTTCGCCAACTGGGCCGCGGAGCAGGCACCCGCCGACTCCCCGCTGGCGATCCTGCCGGTCATCGCGCACGCCGAGCGCTACCGCACGCTGGCCACCGCCGGACACGAACCCGCCGACCCGGTCGCCTCCGGCCACTGGGTCGGCCGCCGCGCCCGGCAGGTGATGAAGGCCGCCTTCGACTGGTGGCTGGAGTGGGAGCACGAAGGCCATCCGCGCCGCCTGGTCGACCTCAACTTCCTCGCCCACGCCAAGGTCTGCGAGGGCCGGGGCGCCGAGGCCGCCGCCCTCTTCCACCGCATCGGCGACCACGCCACATCCGCCCCCTGGTCGTACCCCGACCGCGACGCCCTGACCGCCTTCCGCACCGCCCGCGCCGCAGCCCTGGGCACGGCCTGACCCCAGCCCCACCCTCCCCCCGCACCCGCCCGCCGTAACCACAACCGACCAAGGACGGCCTTTCGATGACGACGGACAGTTCGAGCACCAGCAGAGCACCAGCCGACGGCATCAGTACCTTCAAGGGGCAGGAGCGCGCCCTGCGCGCCGACCGTCTCGGCACGGGGGGCCTGCTGCTCTCCGTCCTCGCCGCGACCGCCCCCCTCATGGTGGTCGCAGGTGTCATGCCCACCACATTCGCGGTGATGGGCATCGTCGGACAGCCGCTGCTCTTCGTGGCCCTCGGCGTCGTACTGGTCCTGTTCAGCCTCGGTTACGCCGAGATGAGCCGGCACGTCCACAACGCCGGCGCCTTCTACGCCTACATCTCCCGCGGACTCGGCGGCACCGCCGGAGCGGGCGCCGCGCTCGTCGCGCTCGTCGCCTACAACTCCCTCCAGGTCGGCATCTACGGCATCTTCGGCTTCGAGGTCTCCGGCCTCTTCGCCACCTACGCCGACCTCGAGGTCGCCTGGTGGATCCCGGCGCTCGTGGCCGTGCTCGCCGTCGGCGCGCTGGGCTGGCTGAAGATCGACGTCAACGCGCGCGTGCTCGGCGTGCTGCTGGTCATCGAGGTGCTGCTGGTCGTCGTCTTCGACATCGCCGCCGTCGCCGACCCCGGCAAGGAGGGCCTGTCGCTGCACGCCTTCAACCCGGACACGCTCACCGGCGCCGGCGTCGGCACCGCCCTGTGCTTCTGCATCGCCGCCTTCCTCGGCTTCGAACAGGCCCCCGTCTACGCCGAGGAGACCAGCAGGCCGCACGTCCTCGTGCCGCGCGTGATGTTCCTCGCGGTCACCGGCGTCGCCGTCTTCTTCGCCCTCAGCAGCTGGGCGCTCACCGTCGCCACCGGCCCCTCCGGGATCGTCGGCGCCTCCCAGGAGCAGAGCGCGGGACTGCTGTTCTTCCTCACCGAGGACCGGCTCGGCTCCACCTTCACCGACGTCCTGCACATCCTCTTCGTGACCGGCATGTTCGCGGCCATGGTCAGCTTCCACAACGTCGTCGCCCGGTACGCCTTCGCCATGGGCCGCGAGGGCCTGCTGCCCGCCGCCTTCGGCCGCACCACCGGCACCAGCGGCGCCCCCGGCACCGGCTCCCTGCTCCAGACCGTCGTCGCCGCCGTGCTCGTCCTCGCCTTCGCGCTCACCGACGACAAGCCGACCGGCGACCCGACCGCGCCGGTCCTGCACCTGTTCACCTGGGGCGGCAACATCGGCGCGCTCGGCGTGATCGTGCTGATGGCCATCGCCTCCCTGTCCGTCGTCGTCTTCTTCGTCCGGCGCGGTGCCGCGGGCGCGCAGAGCTGGCGGCTGGTCACCTCCGCGCTGGCGGGCATCGCCCTGGCCGTCATCGCCGGCTACACGGTCAAGGACTTCGACGTACTGGTCGGCGCCGGCCCCGGTTCCTCGCTCAGCTGGCTCCTGCCCGGCGTCATCGGGCTCTCCCTGGTCGTCGGACTGGTCCAGGGCGCCGTCCTGCGCGCCCGCGCACCCGAGAAGCACGCCCGCATCGGGCTCGGCAACGAGGCGTTCCAGCTGGAGAAGGAGGCCGAGCGCACCTCGTAGCAGAGCCGCTTACGGAAGTCTGACGGGCACCCGCGCTCCCTGGCCCGACGGGGACGCGGGTGCTCGAATGGAGGAGTGAACTCCGAACAGCCGCCGCGCGCCCCGGACGACGGGGACGCGCGGGGCACACCCATCGGCCGCCGTGTCTTCCTCGGCACCCTCGGACTGGGCGCCCTCGGCGTGGTCAGCGCGCCCACCCTGCAGCGCGGCCTGGAATCCTTCCTCGCCGGAGCCTCCGACAAGGACCCCACCGGCCTGACCGGACTGCTCCCCAACGGCGGCGGCTTCCGCTACTACTCGGTCACCTCGTCCGTCCCGCGGGAGAACGCCGACACCTACCGCCTCACGGTCGACGGCCTCGTCGACCGCCCCACGTCCTACACCCTGGCCGCGCTGAAGGCCCTGCCGCAGACCCGCACGGTCCGGGACGTCCAGTGCGTCACCGGCTGGCGGGTGCCGGACACGCCGTTCGAAGGGGTGCGCCTGTCCCGGCTCCTGGACGCCGCGGGAGTGCGCCCTTCGGCCGGGGCGGTGCGCTTCACCTGCTTCGACGGCGCGTACTCCGAGAGCCTCACCCTCGACCAGGCCCGCCGCGCGGACGTCCTGGTCGCCCTGCGCATGCGGGACGAGGACCTCGGCCACGCCCACGGCGGCCCGGTCCGCCTCTACGTGGCCCCCATGTACTTCTACAAGTCCGCCAAGTGGCTCTCCGGCATCACCGTCACCGAGGACGTCGAACTCGGCTACTGGGAGGAGCGCGGCTACGACATCGACGCCTGGGTCGGCCGCTCGAACGGACGCGACGATGAGCCCACGGACTGACGCCCCGCCCGCCGCCACCGCCGTACGACGCTTCGGCCGCGCCGAACGCCGGGTGCACCGCACCACCGCCGCGCTGATGGGCGTCTGCGTGGTCACGGCCGCCTGCCTCTACGTCCCCCAGCTCGCCCAGCTGGTGGGCCGCCGCGCCCTCGTCGTCACCCTCCACGAGTGGTCCGGGCTCGCCCTGCCCGTCCCCGTGCTCGCCGGTCTCGCCTCCCGCGCCTTCCGCGCCGACCTGGGCCGCCTCAACCGCTTCGGCCCGCACGACCGGACCTGGCTGCGCGCCGCCCTGCGCCGTGACAAGCGTCCTTCGTCCCGCCCGGCCGGCAAGTTCAACGCCGGCCAGAAGATCTACACGGCCTGGATCGCGGGCGCCACGCTGGTGATGCTCGGCACCGGGCTGCTGATGTGGTTCACCCACCTCACCCCGCTGGTCTGGCGCACCAGCGCGACCTTCGTCCACGACTGGCTGGCGCTGACCATCGGCATCGTCCTCGCCGGACACATCGGCATGGCCCTGGCGGACCCCGAGGCCCGCCGCGGCATGCGCACCGGCTCGGTCGGCCGCGACTGGGCGGAGCGCGAACACCCGCTGTGGCGCCCCTGAAACTGTGGTGCCCCTGACACGACACGGGCCCCCCGCGCCCCGAGGGGGAGCGGGTGGGCCCGCGTCGTATCGGGTCTCCGGCTAAATGATCAGCGACAGCAGCAGCACCAGGGCACCGGCGACCACCGAGATGATCGTCTCCATGATCGACCAGGTCTTGATCGTCTGGCCGACGTTCAGCCCGAAGTACTCCTTCACCAGCCAGAACCCGGCGTCGTTGACATGGCTGAAGAACAGCGAACCGGCTCCGATCGCCAGCACCAGCAGGGCCGCGTGCGTGGTCGACATGTCGGCCGCCAGCGGCGCCACCAGACCGGCCGCCGAGACGGTCGCCACCGTGGCCGAACCGGTCGCCAGCCGGATCGCCACCGCGATCAGCCAGGCCAGCAGCAGCGCCGGGATCGACCAGTCCTCGGAGATCTCCAGGATCATCCGGCCCACGCCGGTGTCGATCAGCGTCTGCTTGAAACCGCCGCCCGCGCCGACGATCAGCAGGATGCCCGCGATCGGCGCGAGACTCTTCTCGACCAGCTGCTGCATCCGCTCCTTGCTGAACCCGGCGGGCATACCGAGGGTGAAGATGCCGACCAGTACGGCCGCGAGCAGCGCGATCAGCGGGGAGCCGATCACGTCGAACACGCGCTGCACGTGGTGCTCGGGGTCGTCGATGACGATGTCGACCAGCGCCTTGGCCAGCATCAGCACGACCGGCAGCAGGATCGTGGCCAGCGTCGCGCCGAAGCTCGGACGCTTCTCCAGGTCCTCGGAGGGCCGCTGCGGGATCATCCGCTCCGGGGCCGGGACGTCCACCCAGCGGGCGGCGTACTTCGAGAACAGCGGGCCGGCGATGACGACCGTCGGTATCGCGACGAGCACGCCCAGCGCCAGCGTCACACCGAGGTTGGCGCCGACGGCGTCGATCGCGACCAGCGGACCGGGGTGCGGCGGCACCAGACCGTGCATCACGGACAGACCGGCGAGCGCCGGGATGCCGATGCGCATCAGGGAGTAGTTGCCGCGCTTGGCGACCATCAGCACCACCGGGATCAGCAGCACCACGCCGACCTCGAAGAACAGCGGCAGACCGATCACCGAGGCGATCAGCACCATCGCCCACGGCATGGAACGGCCGCCCGCCTTGGCGAGGATGGTGTCGACGATCTGGTCGGCGCCGCCGGAGTCGGCGAGCATCTTGCCGAGGATCGCGCCGAGGGCGATCAGCACGCCCACACCGGCGACGGTGGAGCCGAGTCCGGCACTGAAGCTGGTGATGACCTTGTCGAGCGGCGCGCCGGCGAAGGCGCCGAGCGCCAGTGTCCCGATGGTCAGGGACAGGAAGGCGTGCAGCTTGAACTTGGTGATGAGCAGGACGATGACGGCGATGCCCAGGAGCACGGCGATGCCCAGCTGGGCGTGGCCGGCCGAGGTGATCGACTCGGGTGCGTCCGCTGCCAGCATCTCAACGCTGAGTCCGGTCACGGTGGTTCCCTTGTTTCTACGGGGGTCGGGGAGGAAACCGGGGAGGTGGGGGCGCCCCGGGAACTGGGGGTCCGGTCAGGGACCTACGGGGTCGGCTCGGGGAGGGCGTCCAGGGCGGTGGCCGCCCGTGCGCTGATCTCCTCGGGGCTGCCCGTCACGTCCACGGCGACTCCGGCCTCGTCCGGCTCCAGTGGCTGGAGCGTGGCGAACTGGGAGTCGAGCAGTGCCGTGGGCATGAAGTGACCCTGCCGGTGCGACATCCGGTCCTCGACGAGCGCGCGGTCACCGCTGAGGTGCACGAAGACCACGCCGGGCGCGGCGGCCCGCAGCCGGTCGCGGTACGACCGCTTCAGCGCCGAGCAGCTGACCACCCCGCCGAGACCGGCCCGTCCGTGCGCCCAGTCGCCGATGGCGTCCAGCCAGGGCCACCGGTCGTCGTCGGTGAGCGGGGTACCGGCCGACATCTTGGCGATGTTGGCCGGCGGGTGGAAGTCGTCGCCCTCGGCGTACGGGACGCCGAACCGGGCCGCGAGCAGGGGACCGATGGTGGTCTTCCCGGTGCCCGCGACGCCCATGACCACGACGACATGGGGGGTGTTCATCGCTGCCTCACTGTCTGATGTCTTCGTCGACACGTGATGTCGACGCAACTGAAGCTCATTAGGTACGACGAATTCAAGAGCCTGTGACATATAAGTCTGACTTTTTGTTCCTGTGACCCGCCCCGTACTCTGAGTGCATGAGCACCATGGGCCGGGGGCTGCACGGCCGCGTACTGGACACCCTCGGCCCCGAGATCACCGCCGGCGAGTATCCGCCCGGCAGTGTCCTGCGCACCGACGAACTCGCACAGCGTTTCGACGTGTCGCGTTCCGTGATGCGCGAGGTCGTCCGCGTCCTGGAGTCCATGCACCTGGTCGAGTCCCGGCGCCGGGTGGGCGTGACGGTCCTGCCGGCCCCCGAGTGGAACGTGTACGACCCCCAGGTCATCCGCTGGCGCCTGGCCGGCGCGGACCGCCCCCGCCAGCTGCGCTCCCTCACGGTGCTGCGCTCGGCGATCGAGCCCGTCGCGGCGGGCCTGGCCGCCCGCTACGCCACCCCCGAACAGTGCGCCGAACTGACCGAGTGCGCGCTCGGCATGGTCGCCAACGCCAGCGGTCACCGGCTGGAGGGGTACCTCTTCCACGACGTGGCGTTCCACCGCGTGATCCTGACCGCCTCAGGCAACGAGATGTTCGCCCGCCTCGGCGACGTCGTCGCCGAGGTGCTGTCCGGCCGCACCCACCACGACGTGATGTTCGAGGACCCCGACCCGGCCGCCGTCACCCTGCACGTCCAGCTCGCGGAGGCGGTCCGCGAACGCGACGCCACCCGCGCGGAGAAGCTGACCCGCGAGATCACCGAGGGCGCCCTCCAGGAACTGGACATCCTGGCGCCCTAGTCCAGGAACTCCCCGTCGACGTACACCCAGCCCCCGTCGACCCGCTCGAACCGGCTGCGCTCGTGCAGCGAGCCGCCCCGGTAGCAGGCCCGGAAGGTCACCGTCCCGGTGGAGTGGAAGGCGGACCCGCCGTCGGTGTCCAGGATCTCCAGCCCGGTCCACCGCATCCCGGGATCGAAGTCGATCCGCTCCGGCCGCGTCCGCGGATGCCAGGTCCGCAGCAGATACCCGCCGTCCCGCCGCACGAACGCGCAGTACCGCGACCGCATCAGCCGCTCGGCGGTGGGCGCGGCGGCGGCCCCGGTGTGGAAGCGGCCGCAGCAGTCCTCGTACGCCTCGGGGAGCCCGCAGGGGCAGGAACGAGTGGTCATGGTCGGCCTCCGCGACAACGCCCGAGGGCCGCGACCTCCTGGTCGCGGCCCTCGCGCTTCATGTGTCCGAGGGGGGACTTGAACCCCCACGCCCGATAAAGGGCACTAGCACCTCAAGCTAGCGCGTCTGCCATTCCGCCACCCGGACAAGGTGTCTGTCGCGCGGAGTTTCCCCCGTGGCGACGACGTAAACATTACCAGGTGTTCCGGAGTGGCCGATCACCCCCGCCCGGCCGCGCCGTCGCGTGAACGGGGGATGACGGGCCGGGCCGGGTCTTGGGGTGCGCCCGTGGGAGAGAGAGGATGAGGACGACCCACCAGCGGGAACACCAGCAGCGGGAGGAAGCACGTGAGCGAGACGGACACGGCCAGGAGCGTCACCGGTGAGGACGAGGTCGTGGACCTCTGCCGCGAGCTGATCCGGATCGACACCAGCAACTACGGCGACCACTCGGGCCCCGGCGAGCGCAAGGCGGCCGAGTACGTCGCCGAGAAGCTCGCCGAGGTGGGCCTGGAACCGCAGATCTTCGAGTCGCACCCGGGGCGCGCCTCCACGGTGGCCCGGATCGAGGGCGAGGACCCGTCCCGGCCCGCGCTGCTCATCCACGGCCACACCGACGTCGTACCGGCCAACGCCGACGACTGGACCCACCACCCCTTCTCCGGCGAGATCGCCGACGGATGCGTGTGGGGGCGCGGGGCCGTCGACATGAAGGACATGGACGCGATGACCCTCGCGGTCGTCCGCGACCGGATGCGCAGCGGCCGCAAGCCGCCCCGGGACATCGTGCTGGCGTTCCTCGCCGACGAGGAGGCCGGCGGCACGTACGGCGCCCGCCACCTGGTCGACAACCACCCGCACCTCTTCGAGGGCGTCACCGAGGCGATCAGCGAGGTGGGCGGCTTCTCGTTCACCGTCAGCGAGCAGCGCCGCCTGTACCTGATCCAGACGGCCGAGAAGGGCATGCACTGGATGAAGCTGACCGTGGCCGGCACCGCCGGGCACGGGTCGATGATCCACCGGGACAACGCCATCACCGAGCTCTCGGAGGCGGTCGCGCGCCTCGGCCGGCACACGTTCCCCGTCCGCGTCACGAAGACGACCCGGGCCTTCCTCGACGAACTGGGCGACGCCCTCGGGACCGAGCTCGACCCGGAGAACATGGAGGGGACCCTCGCCAGGCTCGGCGGCATCGCCAAGCTCATCGGCGCGACGCTGAGCAACACCGCCAACCCCACTCAGCTGGGCGCGGGCTACAAGGTCAACGTCATCCCGGGCGAGGCGACCGCGCACGTGGACGGCCGCTTCCTGCCCGGGCACGAGGAGGAGTTCCTCGCCGACCTCGACCGGATCCTCGGTCCGAAGGTGCGGCGCGAGGACGTCCACTCCGACAAGGCCGTCGAGACCACGTTCGACGGAGCCCTCGTGGACGCGATGCAGTCCGCGCTGGTGGCCGAGGACCCGGCCGCGAAGGCCGTCCCGTACATGCTCTCCGGCGGGACGGACGCCAAGTCCTTCGACGACCTCGGCATCCGGGGCTTCGGCTTCGCGCCCCTCAAGCTCCCCCCGGAGCTGGACTTCGCCGGCATGTTCCACGGGGTCGACGAGCGGGTCCCGGTGGACGGTCTCAAGTTCGGCGTGCGGGTGCTCGACCGCTTCCTCGACGCGAGCTGAGACGGTTACCCGATGACCTCAATAATCGCCCAGACGTGCGGAGTTGACTGAAAAGAGTGAATGCGACGATAAGCTCGTAGCCTCATTACTCCGTCCTCGTTAGCCGTGATGTGATCCGCGACTTTGGATCGCTTTGCCAACAAGGAGGAATAATGCTCAAGAAGGTCGTCGCCGTCGCTGCTGCCACCGGTGGTCTGGTTCTCGCGGGCGCGGGCATGGCCGCCGCCGACTCCGGTGCCCAGGGTGCCGCCGTGCACTCCCCGGGTGTCCTTTCCGGCAACGTCGTGCAGGCCCCGATCCACATCCCCGTGAACGTCTGCGGCAACACGATCTCCGTGATCGGACTGCTGAACCCCGCCTTCGGCAACACCTGCGTCAACGCCTGACGTTGCGTCTCGCCCTCTGGGGAATGCCCGCTGAGGGCTTGAGCCCGTCGGCCCCGGAGCGCGCGCCATGCGCTCCGGGGCCGACCGGTCTCGTCGAACGTCGGAAGCACCGGGAATCCGTCGGAACGCCGGTTCCCGGCACCAGGTCGAAGGCAGGGATTTCAGCAATGCGACAGGTCACCCGCAAGGGCCTGATGACGATGGCGGCCGCCACGGGCGTGCTCGCCGCCGCGGGCGGGGCCGCCCACGCCGACTCCGGCGCGGCGGGCCATGCCGCCGGTTCGCCCGGTGTGCTCTCCGGGAACACGGTGCAGGCGCCGGTGGACGTGCCGGTGAACGTCTGTGGGAACACGGTCGACGTGGTCGGCGTCCTCAATCCGTCGGTGGGGAACTCCTGTGCCGACCAGGGCGGCTCCTCGTCGGGTGGTTACGGCGACTCCGGCGGCCACGGTGGTGCGCATGCCGGCGGGTACGCCGAGGGTTCGCCCGGTGTGCTCTCCGGGAACACGGTGCAGGCGCCGGTGCACGTGCCGGTGAACGTCTGTGGGAACACGGTCGACGTGGTCGGCGTCCTCAATCCGTCGGTGGGGAACTCCTGTGCCGACCAGGGCGGCTCCTCCCCGGGCGGTTACGGCGACTCCGGCGGCCACGGCGGTTCGCACGCCGGCGGGTACGCCGAGGGCTCGCCCGGTGTGGGCTCCGGCAACCACATCCAGGCACCGGTCCACGTGCCGGTGAACGTCTGCGGCAACAGTGTCGACATCCTCGGTGCCGGAAACACCACCGAGGGCAACGGCTGCGCGAACGACGGCTCGGGCCACGACACCCCGGGACAGCCCGGCAGCCCAGGGCACCCCGGCGACGAGCCGGGCACGCCGGGTACCCCGGACGACCGCACTCCGGACCGCCCCTCGGCCGGTGACCGGCCGGACGTCCACTCCCTCGCCCAGCCCCGGCACGACGCACAGCTCGCCCGGACCGGCAGCGAACTGCCGATGGGCCTCGTCCTGCCCGTCGGCGCGGGCGCGCTGCTCGCCGGCGCGGTCCTCTACCGCAAGGCACGGACCGCCGCGTGACGCCGGACACACGGAGCGGACCCCGCGACCGCGGGGTCCGCTCCGTCGTGTGATTCCGGTCGGGTGTCGAAGATCACCAGGTGGCGCGCACCTGGCGGATGATCCGCCTCCGTAGCCGCACCCTGCGACTGCCGTCACGCATCAGCGTCAGGCGGTACAACTCCCAGTGACCGTACTCTGCATGGTCCGTCAGCAGACGTGCCGTCTCCTTGCGGGAGACCCCGCGCGGTACGTGCACGTCGACAAATTCGTATTCCGGCATCGCATCTATTGTGCGGGCCGGGCCCCGGTACGGATAGCGTCTGCACTATGTCTGATGCTGCGCAGCCCACCGCTGCCGAGGTACGCGCCGCCGCCGAGGCGGTCAAGACCGCGCTCGACCGCCACCTGGCCGCGGTCGAACGCCGGTCGGGGGAGGACGACCCGGCCGTCTACGAGGCGTTCAACCAGCTGGCCGCGGCCGCGGAGGCGTACGACGAACTGCTCTACGACCGCTACGACGAGGTCACCCCCTTCGAGATCCCCGGCGCGGAGGACACGCCGCCGTACACCGGTCCCGAGGAACCGGCCGCGCTCAGTGTGCTGATCCGCCGCGACTACGCCGTCGTGGAACCCCAGCGGCTGCGCGCGCACGCCCAGCGGATCGAGGCGGCGGACGAGGAGAACCCGGAGGTGTCGGGCACCGTCCACGGTGCGCTCGGCCTGCTGTTCGGAGAGTTCGAACCGGACGAGATCGCCTCCCGGCACAAGGAGTTCGGGCTGGAGGAAGGCGACTCCACGCTCTGGGTGACGGCATCGGACGCCCCCGCGGAACCCGGCGAGTGGCTGGAGGCGCCGTTCGAGCAGGCGGACCCGCAGCAGGTGGTGTGCCGCTTCGACGTCAGCGCGGTCTTCGACGACGAGGGGGACCTCGACGACGAGGACCTGGAGGACGAGCTGGACCCGAGCCTGGACGAGGACGAGGACCTGGAACCCCTCGACGCGGACCGCTGACCGCACCCGCCCCGCACGGCGGCACTCCCGGTGCCGCCACCCGCGCACGGGCCGGGATCAGCCCTCCGCCACCGGAACCTGCGGGACCAGCAGCACCGGCAACCGGGTGGTCCGCGGCTTCGCCGCCACCTCGGCCACGGCACGCGGCAGCGCCTGCTCCGCGCCGTGCACCACGGACAGATGCCGGTCGGCCCGGCTGAACGCCGTGTACACCCAGGGCCGGCTCAGCGCCCGCGCGGCGTCACCGGGCAGCACCACGACCACCGCGGGCCACCGGCAGCCCACCGCCTGGTGCGCGGTCAGCGCCCACCCGTGCCGCACGGACGACTCCACCCGCTCCCTCGGTACGACGATCTCCTCGTCCCCGCACTCCAGGTGCAGCCCCTCACCGTCGGCCCGCACCACGCGGCCCGGCAGCGTACGCCCGGGAGCGGGGGAGTAGGCGACCCGGTCACCCGGGTCGAATCCGCCGAAGCGTCCCGGCCCCGGATTCAGCCGCTCCTTCAGTGCCGCGTTCAGCGCGCGCGTCCCCACCGCGCCCCCGTGCCCCGGGGTGATCACCTGGGTCTCCTCGACCGGCACCCCGATGGCGCGCGGCACCGAGTCCACCACCAGCTGCACGGTCCGGTGCACGGCCTCTCCCGCGTCCCGCACCGGCACGATCACGACCTCCTTGCCGGGCGCCGCCACCTGGTTCAGCTCGCCGACGCCGATACCCGAGACCAGCTCGCCCAGCGGTCCGGGATCCGGCCGCCGCGAGGCGACCTGCGGGCAGACCCGCGCCGCCAGCAGATCCGCGAACACCCGCCCGGGGCCCACCGACCACAGCACTCCCGGATCACCGGCCAGCACCAGCCGCGCCCCGTCCGGCAGCGACTCCGTCACCAGCGCGGCGGTCTCGACATCCAGCTGCGGAGCGTCGAGCACCACCAGCAGATCCACGTCCAGCGCCCCGTCGGCGTCCCGTCCGGGCCCCTCGGCACCGGACAGCAGTCCCGCGACGGTGGCGACCCCGGCCCCCTCGACCAGGCCCGCGAACCGGGCACGCCCCACCGGACCGTGGGCGGCGGCCCAGGCACGCAGCCCCAGCCCGTGCGCCGCGCCCAGCAGCGCCGCCGGCTCGGCCAGCGAGGCCTCCCCACCGGTGTGCAGCACCAGCCCGTGCCCGGCGACCGCCCGGATCAACTCACCCGCGGAACCCTCCGCCGCGGCGGCCGCACGCTCCCACTCCGCACCCGCACCGTCCTGCTCGGTCACGGAGCTGACCAGCCGGGCCAGCCCGTCGGCCAGACTCTCCTCGGCCAGCGCGTACCGCTCCAGTCCCACCAGCACCCGCACCGGCCGCTCCTCGTCCTCCCCGGCATCACCGGCTTCGCCGATGGCGTCCTGGAAAACGAGCACGTCCCCCTCCGAGATGGCGTTCTGCACGGCCTCCTCGGGCTCCGGCACCCCCTGCCGCCCCAGCGCGACGACCAGCGAGGACATCTCCAGCGCGGTGTGCCCGGCGAGCGCGGCCTGCTCCAGCAGCCACACGGTGACCGCCCGCCCCCGCCGCTCGTCGTCCGGCCCGGCCACGGCGCCGAGCAGCGCACGGGCGAACCCGTCCGCCTGCTCGGGCCGCACCCCGGGGACCCGCAGCAACTGCCAGGGATCGGCGCGCAGCACGTCGGCGCCCCCGTCCCCGAACACGCCGGCGGCCTGCACGGCGATCCCCTCCGGCGCACCCCCCTGAACCAGCA
Source organism: Streptomyces sp. NPDC020731 (assembly GCF_044334705.1). Lineage (NCBI taxonomy): Bacteria > Bacillati > Actinomycetota > Actinomycetes > Kitasatosporales > Streptomycetaceae > Streptomyces > Streptomyces sp. NPDC020731. The sequence goes on along the minus strand of NZ_JBIRTN010000013.1, from coordinate 110,645 downwards.
CCTCCCGCACGTCCGCGACGGCACCGGCGGCCGGGACCACCGGGCCGGGGGCCGCCTCCGGGGCCCGCCGCACGGGCTCGGGAGCGGGCCGCCGCGGCGCGGGTCCGGCCTCCGCGAACACGGTGGCGGCCGGCTTCTCCCCACTCTCCACGGCCCGCACCGCGGCCAGCAGATCCGCGGCCGTGCCGCTCAGCTTGCCGCCTGCCTCGACCGGGCCCTCCCGCTCCGCCTTCCGCCGCTCGATCCGCTCCCGCTCCACGCGCTGCGCGGCCAGCTCGGCCTCGGCCTCGGACACCTGCGCGCCCTCGGACACCCGCTCGCCCTCGGCCGGCGTCCCCGGCTCCTCGGCGTCCTCCGCGGTCTCGGGCGGCTCCGTGCTCACAGCGTGCTCCAGTCGTGATCGGGATAGCGGTGCACGGGCGCCGACACATCGTCGAGCGCCCGGCAGATCTCGTCAGGAAGACTAAGGGCCTCCACTGACAATGCCGCCGTGAGCTGCTGCGCGGTGCGCGCGCCGACGATGGGGGCGGCCACACCGGGCCGGTCACGGACCCATGCGAGGGCCACCTGCAGCGCGGTCACGGCGAGTCCGTCCGCCGCCGTGGTCAAGGCGTCCACGATACGGCTCGCCGTGTCGTCGAGATACGGCGCGACGAACGGGGCGAGATGCTCAGAGGCACCCCGGGAGTCCAGCGGTGCGGCGTCGTTGCGGTACTTGCCGGTGAGCACGCCCCGGCCGAGCGGCGAGGACGGCAACAGTCCGATCCCCAGGTCGAGGGCCGCGGGGAGGACCTCGCGCTCGATGCCCCGCTGAAGCAGCGAGTACTCCATCTGGGTGCTCGCCAGCCGGGTCCGAGCCCCCGGCGCGGCGAGCTGCCAGGTCGCCGCCTTGGCCAGCTGCCAGCCGCAGAAGTTGGAGACACCGGCGTATCGCACGCGCCCGCTGCCGACGGCGATGTCGAGCGCGGCGAGCGTCTCGTCCAGCGGGGTGGCGGGGTCGTAGGCGTGGATGTGCCACACGTCGACGTAGTCGGTGCCGAGGCGGGCGAGCGAGGCGTCCAGGGCGGAGAGCAGATGGCCGCGCGAGCCGTCGAACCGGCGGTCCGGGTCGGGTACGCTGCCGGCCTTCGTCGAGATGACGAGGTCCCGGCGGGGCACGAGTCCGTCCATCAGCTTGCCGAGCAGGTACTCGGACTCTCCGTCGCCGTACACGTCGGCGGTGTCGACGAGGGTTCCGCCCGCTTCCCAGAAGGTCTTCAAGAGGTCTGCGGCGTCGTGCTCGTCGGTGTCCCGACCCCAGGTCAGAGTCCCGAGCCCGAGCCGGGACACACGCAGGCCGGTACGGCCGAGATGCCTCTGCTCCATGAACGCCGAGATTACTGGCCGGAGCGTTTGGTGTGGGGGCCTGTGGACAACGGGTTTCCCGAAGGGCGAGCGGTCGCGGGGTGCCTCCCCGGAGGAGCACCCCCGGGGAGGCACCCACCACTCTCGGCTCCGCTCGACCGGGAGGTACCCCCATCGCCTGGGGGCACCTCCCAGGCCCTTGAGGCACTGGGGAGGCACGACTGCCCGCGGCGGCGGAGACACGCGGCAGCGGCTGCCCGCGGGGCGGTGGCATGCGGGAGCGGCTGCCCGCGGATCGCGGGCCGGTGGCAGCGGGCATGGCCGCGTACGGCGCGGAGGGGACGGGGCGGGGGTGGCCGCCCGCAGTGGCCGGCGCGTCCGCGCCCCGCACCCCCTCCGGGAGACGTGATCCGCGCCGGTCCGAGGACGGACACCCCCGACACGGCCCCGACCCACCCACCGGCCGCAGGCGCTGCCCCAGCCCTCACCGAAGCCGCAGGCACCCCCCGACCGCCGGAGATATCAGGCACCCCACCCGACCGCCGGAGGTATAAGGTCTCCGCACAAGCGACGTTACTCATCGGTAAGGGGAAAGCCGCCATGCAGCTAGGGATCAACCTCGGCTACTGGGGTGCCGGAATGGACGCGGACAACCTCGCCGTGGCCCAGGAAGCCGACCGCCTCGGATACGCCGTCTGCTGGGCCGCAGAGGCCTACGGCTCCGACGCCGCCACCGTACTCACCTGGGTCGCCGCCCAGACCCACCGCATCGACGTGGGCTCGGCCATCTTCCAGATCCCCGCCCGCCAGCCCGCGATGACGGCGATGACGGCGGCCACCCTGGACTCCCTCTCCCAGGGCCGCTTCCGCCTCGGCCTCGGCGTCTCCGGACCCCAGGTCTCCGAGGGCTGGTACGGCGTCAAGTTCGACAAGCCCCTCGCCCGCACCCGCGAGTACGTCGAGATCATCCGCAAGGCCATGACCCGCGAACGCCTCTCCTACGAGGGCGAGCACTGGACCCTCCCCCTCCCCGGCGGCCCCGGCAAGCCCATCAAGCTCACCGTGCACCCCCAGCGCGAGCACATCCCCCTCTACATCGCCGCCATCGGCCCGAAGAACCTCGAACAGACCGGCGAGATCGCCGACGGCGCCCTGCTGATCTTCCCCTCCGCCGACCACCTCGAGGACACCGCCGTCAAGCACCTCCGCGCGGGCCGCGAGAAGGCCGGCAAGACCCTCGAAGGTTTCGACGTCTGCCCCACCGTCCCCCTCGCCGTGGGCGACGACAAGGACGTCACCACCCTCGCCGACACCTTCCGCCCCTACACCGCGCTGTACGTCGGCGGCATGGGCAGCCGCAAGCAGAACTTCTACAACCAGCTCGCCCGGCGCATGGGCTACGAACGCGAGGCCGCCGAGATCCAGGACAAGTACCTCACCGGCGACAAGCAGGGCGCGGCCGCCGCGGTCCCGCACGACCTGATCGACAGGACCACCCTCCTCGGCTCCGTCGACCGCATCGCCGACCGGATGAAGGCCTACGCCGCCGCCGGGGTCACCACCCTCACCCTCGCCCCGGCCGGCTTCACGCTCGACGAGCGCCTCGCGTCCCTCCGCGCCGGCACCGAGGCCCTGGAGCGCGCAGGTCTCGCGTAGTCCCCACGGCCGTGGTGGGGGCTCGGGAGATCCACCCCGCCACGGCCGTCACCCACCACAACGCCCGTCGACCCACCCGGTTACGCTCCCGCGCCCCCTGCTCCGTACTCCTTTCGGCGGAGTTGCCCGACACACCTGTTGCCGCGCCCGGCCCCACGCACTTGACTCGTTCTTTGCGGAACCTCGGAACTGCGGAAGCCTGCGGAGAGGTGGCCCACCATGCTTTCGGCCAAGAGTCTGTTCCAGGAGATCGTCGACGACGACGAGTCCTTCGCCCTGTTCTGTTCCATCGCCGCGAGCGGCGAGTCCCAGGGTGGCTGGGAGAACGCCCGTATCGCCGCGCTGGTCCCCGAGAGCGGGCGCGAACTCGCCCCCAAGATCACCAGGCACGGTGCCGACGAGGACAAGCACGGCCGCATCTTCAACGCCCTGATGAAGAAACGGGGCCTCAGGCCCGTCCCGGTCCCCCCGGAGACCGACTACACGATGCTCCTCGAGAACAACGGCATCGGCCTGGCCCACGACCGGCTGAGGCGCGACGAGCCGCTCACCGTCCAGGACCTCGTCACCTACCTCGCCCACAGCAGGGTCACCGAACAGCGCGCCTCCGAGCAGATGGACCTGCTCCGCAGGCACTTCGCCGACCACCCCGACCTCGGCCGCGCGGTCGGGATGATCTCCAACGACGAGGGCAACCACCTCGCCTACTGCCACGAGGAACTGCTGCGCTTCGCGTACGCCGGACACGGCCGCGCGATCCAGCGCACCCTGCGCGAGTGCGCGCTCGCGGAGATCCGCGTCCACCGGGACGTCAGCCTGGCGGTGATGGCCCACATGGGCCGCATCCTCGGCTGGCCCAGGCCCAAGGCAGCGGTCCTCGCGGCAGGCATCCACGCGGTGTACGCGTACGAACGCCTGGGCGGCTGGCGCCGCATGGTCTCCCTCGAGATGCCCGACCGCCGCAACGCGCTCGGCGGCCCGGCGAACCCGGAACCGGAGTTCGCGTGACCGGACACCCGCACGGCCCCCTCACATCCATCCCCGCCGCTTGAACAGGCGGAACACCAGCACCTCCAGCACACCCATCACCAGGATCACCACCGGATACGACCACTCCCACCGCAGCTCCGGCATGTGCTCGAAGTTCATCCCGTAGATCCCCGCGAGCATCGTGGGGATCGCGGCCATGGCCGCCCACGCGGAGATCTTCCGCATGTCGTCGTTCTGCCGCACGCTCATCTGCGCCAGATGCGCCGAGAGGATGTCCGAGACCAGCCGGTCCAGCCCTTCCACGGACTCGTTCACCCGGGTGAGGTGGTCGTGCACGTCACGGAAGAAGGGCCGCGCCCTGTCCTCCACGAACGGCACCCCCGCCCCGTACGTGCCCACCCCCGCCAGCCGCGTCATCGGCAGCGCCAGCGGCCCGGTCGCGCGGCGGAACTCCAGGACCTGCCGCTTGAAGTTGTAGATCCGGGAGGCGGTGTGCCGCGACCCCCCGCCGTCGGGGGTGAAGACCTCCGCCTCCAGCTCCTCCAGGTCGGTCTGCAGCTCGGTCGCCACGTCCAGATAGTGGTCGACGACCGCGTCGGCGATCGCGTACAGCACCGATGTGGGCCCCTCACCCAGCAGCTCGGGCTCCCGCTCGAGCCGCCCCCGTACGGCTTTGAGCGGCGTCCCCTCGCCATGCCGTACGGTCACCGCGAAGGAATCACCGAGGAAGATCATGACCTCGCCGGAGGAGACGGTGTCGCTCCGCGGCTCGTACACGACCGGTTTCAGCACCACGAAGAGCGAGTCGTCGTACACCTCCAGCTTGGGCCGCTGATGGGCCTTGAGGGCGTCCTCGACCGCCAGCGGATGCAGGCTGAACTCCTGCGCGACCAGGTCGAACTCGTCCGCCGTCGGCTCGTGCAGCCCGATCCAGACGAACCCCCCGGCCGACCGCGCCTCGTCCAGCGCGTCGGAGAAGTCGTGGGGCCCCTCCGACCGATGTCCCTCCCGGTAGATGGCACAGTCGACGATCACGAAGCCCTTTCTCCCTTCCTACGGCGAACACACCGGACCCCCTACCCTGGGCCGCATGCCCACGTTGCTCCTGGTCCGGCACGGACGTTCCACCGCCAACACCGAGGGACTGCTCGCCGGGTGGACGCCCGGTGTCGCCCTCGACGACCGCGGCGCCGCCCAGGCCGCCGCACTGCCCGGACGGCTCGCCGAGCTGCCGCTGGCCGAGATCGTCACCAGCCCGCTCCAGCGCTGCCAGGAGACGATCCGGCCGCTGCTGGAGGAACGTCCCGGCCTGACCCCGCACACCGACGACCGCATCGGCGAGTGCCACTACGGCGACTGGTCGGGCCGCAAACTCGCCGAGCTCAAGGACGAGCCCCTGATGGAGGTGGTGCAGGCGCACCCGTCGGCGGCGGCCTTCCCCGGCGGGGAGTCCATGCGCGCGATGCAGACACGCGCCGCCGAGGCGGTACGCGAGTGGAACGCGCGCGTGGAGCGCGATCACGGCGCCGACGCCGTGTACCTCATGTGCTCGCACGGCGACATCATCAAGTCCCTCGTCGCGGACGCACTCGGACTTCATCTCGACCTCTTCCAGCGGATTGCTGTTGAACCGTGTTCCATCACCGCGATCCGTTACACACGGCTGCGTCCCTTTCTCGTCCGCCTCGGCGACACCGGCGACTTCGCGTCCCTGGCGCCGCGCGAGGAACCGCCGGCCGACGACGCCACGGTCGGGGGCGGCGCGGGCGCACCGTGATCGTCGGGCGCAGTAGGGTGAAGCGGTCGCAGCAGTGCGTCCCCGTTTCGAACAGCCGCCCGTCCCCCCACCCAACGCCCACCACGACTCTCAATGGAGACAGGACGTGTCCCGTCAGGTGTTCCTCTACGACCAACCGGAACGTTTTGTGGCCGGTACGGTCGGACTGCCAGGGCGCCGTACGTTCTTCCTCCAGGCCTCCGCCGGCTCCCGGGTGACCAGCGTGGCCCTGGAGAAGACCCAGGTCGCGGCGCTCGCCGAGCGGATGGACGAACTGCTCGACGAGGTCGTACGCCGCAGCGGCGGCAGCGCCGCGGTGCCCGCGATGACGCCGGCCGAGACCACCGACAGCGCCCCGCTGGACACCCCCGTGGAGGAGGAGTTCCGCGTCGGCACCATGGCGCTCGCCTGGGACGGCGAGGAGCAGCGCATGATCGTCGAGGCGCAGGCCCTCGTCGAACTGGACGCCGACACCGAGGAGGACCTCGCCGAGGCCGAGGAGCGGCTGCTCCAGGACGAGGAGAACGGGCCCCCGATGCTCCGCGTCCGGCTCACCGGCGCGCAGGCCCGGGCCTTCGCCAAGCGCGCCCTCGACATCGTCAACGCCGGGCGGCCGCCGTGCCCGCTGTGCAGCCTCCCGCTCGACCCGGAAGGACACGTATGTCCGCGCCAGAACGGATACCGCCGCGGAGCGTGACGGCCGCCGACCCGGCCGCCGCGATGCTGCTCGCCGAGGGCGGGCTGACCGTGCGCGGGCGCATCCGTGAGGCGTCGAACGCGGCGCTGTACTGCACCGTGACGTACGAGGGCCGGGAAGCCGCGTGCGTCTACAAGCCGGTCGCCGGGGAGCGGCCCCTGTGGGACTTCCCCGACGGCACGCTCGCCGGGCGCGAGGTCGCCGCCCACGCGGTCTCCGAGGCGACCGGCTGGGGCCTCGTGCCGCCCACCGTCCTCCGCGACGGCCCCTATGGCGAGGGCATGTGCCAGCTGTGGATCGAGACGGCGCCCGGTGCGGAACTCCTCGCCCTGGTCGACGGTGAGGAACCGGAACCGGGCTGGAAGGCGATCGGCTTCGCCGAGGTCGGTGAGGGCCGCACCGCCCTGCTCGTGCACGCCGACGACGAGCGGCTGCGCCGGCTCGCGGTCCTCGACGCGGTGATCAACAACGCCGACCGCAAGGGCGGCCATCTGCTGCCCACCGCGGAGGGCCGGCTGTACGGCATCGACCACGGAGTCACCTTCAATGCCGAGGACAAGCTCCGCACCCTGTTGTGGGGCTGGGCGGGGGAGCCCCTGACCGCGGAGGCGCTGGACGTCCTCGAGGGCCTCAGGACGGCCCTCACCGGCACCGGCGCCCTCACCACCGCCCTGACCCCCCTCATCACCCCCGCGGAGATCGACGCCACCCGCGCACGCGTCGAGGCCCTCCTCTCCACCGGCACCCACCCACAGCCGGCCGGCGACTGGCCGGCCATCCCCTGGCCCCCGGTCTGACGGCACCGCGAGCACGCCGGACGGCGCGGCGCAAGAGGGCCTTCCCGGTCATCCGGCCCGCTCCCGTTCGTATTCCGAACCGCGGTCCGGTTAGGCTCATGACATGCATGCCTGGCCCGCTTCCGAGGTCCCCGCCCTGCCCGGTCAGGGCCGCGACCTGAGGATCCACGACACCGCGACCGGGGGTCTGATCACCTCCGACCCCGGTCCCGTCGCCCGTATCTACGTCTGCGGCATCACCCCCTACGACGCCACCCACATCGGACACGCGGCGACCTACAACGCGTTCGACCTCGTGCAGCGCGTGTGGCTCGACACCAAGCGGCAGGTTCACTACGTCCAGAACGTCACGGACGTCGACGACCCGCTGCTGGAGCGGGCCGAGCGGGACGGCCTCGACTGGGCCGAGCTCGCCGAGCGCGAGACCGCGCTGTTCCGCGAGGACATGACGGCCCTGCGGATGCTGCCCCCGCGGCAGTACATAGGCGCCGTGGAGGCGATACCCGGCATCGTCCCGCTCGTCGAACGGCTGCGCGACCTCGGTGCGACCTACGAGATCGAGGGCGACGTCTACTTCTCCGTCGAGTCCGACCCGCACTTCGGCCAGGTCTCGAACCTCGACGCCGCCGCCATGCGGCTGCTGTCCGCCGAACGTGGCGGCGACCCGGAGCGTCCGGGCAAGAAGAACCCCGTCGACCCGATGCTCTGGATGGCCGCCCGCGAGGGCGAGCCGAGCTGGGACGGCGGCTCCCTCGGCCGGGGCCGCCCCGGCTGGCACATCGAGTGCGTGGCCATCGCCCTCGACCACCTCGGCATGGGCTTCGACGTCCAGGGCGGCGGCTCCGACCTGGTCTTCCCGCACCACGAGATGGGCGCCTCCCACGCCCAGGTGCTCACCGGCGAGTTCCCCATGGCCACGGCGTACGTCCACGCCGGCATGGTCGCCCTGCACGGCGAGAAGATGTCCAAGTCCAAGGGCAACCTGGTCTTCGTGTCCCGGCTGCGGCACGACGGCGTGGACCCGGCGGCGATCCGGCTGGCGCTGCTCGCCCACCACTACCGCGCCGACTGGGAGTGGACCGACCAGGTCCTCCAGGACGCGGTGACCCGCCTTGCCCACTGGCGTGCCGCGGTCTCCCGTCCCGACGGTCCGCCCGCCGAGGCGCTGGTCGAGGAGATCCGGGAGGCGCTCGCCAACGACCTGGACGCCCCGGCCGCGCTGGCCGCCGTCGACCGCTGGACCGTGCTCCAGGAGGAGAGCGGCGGCACGGACACCGGCGCGCCCGGCGTCGTCTCCCGCGCGGTGGACGCGCTGCTCGGCGTGGCACTGTAGCCGGACGCGACAACGAAGGGGCGCCCCGTTCCGGAACGGGGCGCCCCTTCGTGCGGTCCTCTCGGTCAGTCCTCCGACGACTCGTCGCCGCCCGGGTCCGAGTCCGGGCCCGGGTCGGAGTCCGTCTCCGGCTTCGGCGGCTTCGGCGGGCGGGTGCGCCCGCCCGGGCCCTCCCGCCGGTACGACGTACCGTCCGAGCCGTCGGCGGTGGCATGCCCGCCGGGCGGACCCGACGCCCCGTCACGACGCCGCAGGTAGCGCTCGAACTCGCGGGCGATCGCCTCGCCCGACGCCTCCGGCAGCTCCGCGGTGTCCCGGGCCTCCTCCAGCGTCTGGACGTACTCGGCCACCTCGCTGTCCTCCGCGGCCAGTTGGTCCACGCCCACCTGCCAGGCACGCGCGTCCTCGGGCAGTTCGCCCAGCGGGATCCGCACGTCGATCAGGTCCTCCAGGCGGTTGAGGAGGGCCAGCGTGGCCTTCGGGTTGGGCGGCTGCGACACGTAGTGCGGAACCGCCGCCCACAGCGACACCGCGGGCACGCCCGCGTGCGCGCACGCCTCCTGGAGGATGCCGACGATGCCCGTGGGGCCCTCGTACTTGGTCTCCTCCAGATCCATGCGGCGGGCCAGGTCGGGGTCGGACGTGGTCCCGCTGACCGGGACCGGCCGGGTGTGCGGGGTGTCACCGAGCAGCGCGCCCAGCACGACCACCAGCTCCACGCCGAGTTCGTGCGCGAAGCCGAGGATCTCGTTGCAGAACGAACGCCACCGCATGGACGGTTCGATGCCGCGGACCAGCACCAGGTCGCGCGGCTTCTCGCCGCCGACCCGGACCACCGACAACCGCGTCGTCGGCCAGGTGATCCTGCGGACCCCGCCGTCCATGAACACCGTGGGACGGTTCACCTGGAAGTCGTAGTAGTCCTCGGCGTCCAGCGCCGCGAACACCTCGCCCTTCCACTCCCTGTCCAGATGCGCGACCGCGGTGGAGGCGGCGTCACCGGCATCGTTCCAGCCCTCGAACGCGGCCACCATGACCGGGTCGACCAGCTCGGGAACCCCCTCGAGCTCGATCACCCAGCGCCTCCTTCCGACGTGCCCTCGCGTACGCCCCAACCTTACGGCGTGCCCACGGGGCGCCCGCAGCCCCCTCACGAGGGGAGTGCCCCCATCACTGCCCCGCCGGGCACCGGGAAACACCCTTCGGCGAGCCGGGAGCCCCGGGGCGGAAGGAGGCGTTCACAGCGTGGACCGCAGCCACTGTTCCACGCTCGCGATGTGCACCGTCGACCAGGACCGCGCCGCCTCCGCGTCCCGGTCCCGCAGGGCGGCGAGGATGGCCCGGTGCTCGCGCAGGGTGCGGCCGACCGCGTCCTCCTGGGTGAGCCCGCGCCAGATCCGGGCCCGGGTGGTGGGACCCGACAGGCCGTCGAGCAGGGAACACAGCACGGAGTTGCCGGAGCCGCGCACGATGCCCCGGTGGAACTCCAGGTCGGCGGCGACCAGGTCCTCCACCGACGGCTCGTCGCCGAGCTTGTCCAACTGATCCGACAGCGCGTCCAGTTGCTCCTCGTCGATCCGGGTGGCCGCGAGGGCCGTCGCGGCCGGCTCCAGGATGCGGCGTACGGCGAGGAACTCCAGGACCGTGTCGTCGCGGTGGAAGTCGACGACGAAACTCATCGCCTCCAGCAGGAGTTGCGGATCGAGACTCGTGACGTAGGTGCCGTCGCCCTGCCGTACGTCCAGGATGCGGATCAGCGACAGGGCGCGCACCGCCTCGCGCAGCGAGTTGCGGGACAGCCCCAGCCCGGCCGCCAGCTCGCTCTCCTTGGGCAGCCGGGCGCCGGGACGCAGCGCGCCCGAGACGATCATTCCCTTGATCTTCTCGATCGCCTCGTCGGTCACTGTCATACCGCGCCTCCCTGCGGACCAGACCTCCGATGTATCCAGCCCATTATGTACGGGTCAGGGGCGGCTCCGTCGGCGCGGAGCCGCCCCTGACCCGGTAACGGCTCCCGTGCGGGGGGAGCCGGGGGAGTGGCGGTCACTTCTTGTCGAGCAGGTCCTGCACGTCGGCGCGGACCTGGTCCGTGGCCAGGCCCCGGATCGTCAGGGTGGTGCGGCGGCGCAGCACGTCGTCCGCGGTCTCGGCCCACTCGTGGTCCCGGGCCCAGACGACCTGCGCCCAGATCTCCGGGGCGTCCGGGTGCACGCGCTGTGCCAGCGCCGGGTCGTCGTTGGCCAGCCGGGCGATGTCGAAGGCCAGCGAACCGTAGTGGGTGGCCAGGTGCCTGGCGGTGTCCGCCGCCATGCGCGGGCCGGGGGCCGGGCCGTCCACCAGCAGTCGGTGGGCCACCGCGCGGGGGTTGGCCACGCCCGGCAGCGGCAGCTTCTTCGGCAGCGAGGCGATCGGCTCGAAGTCGTCGCCCAGCGGATGGCCGGGCAGCGCCTGGAGCTTCTGCATCACCGTACGGCCGATGTGGCGGAAGGTGGTCCACTTGCCGCCCGCGACGGACAGCATCCCGCCCCGGCCCTCGGTGACGACGGTCTCCCGCTTGGCCTTGGCCGTGTCCCCGGGGCCGCCGGGCAGCACCCGCAGCCCCGCGAAGGCGTAGGTGATCAGGTCACGGTCGAGCTGCTGGTCGCGGATGGAGAACGCGGCCTCGTCGAGTATCTGCGCGGTGTCCTTCTCGGTGACCGCGACGTCCGCCGGGTCGCCCTCGAACTCCTCGTCGGTGGTGCCGAGCAGCAGCATGTCCTCCCAGGGGAGGGCGAAGGTGATCCGGTACTTGTCGATCGGCGTGGCCAGCGCGGCCTTCCAGGGGGAGGTCCGCTTCAGGACCAGATGCGCGCCCTTCGACAGCCGGATGGACGGCGCGGCGTCGGGGTCCTCCATACGGCGCAGGTGGTCGACCCACGGGCCGGTCGCGTTGAGCACGAGCCGGGCGTTCACCCCGAACTCGTCGCCCGTCAGACGGTCGCGCAGCTCGGCACCGGTGACCCGGCCCCGGGTGAAGCGCAGGCCCGTCACCTCGGCGTGGTTGAGGACGACCGCGCCGGACTCGGCCGCCGCGCGGACCGTCATCAGTGCCATGCGCGCGTCGTTCATCTGGTCGTCGCCGTACACGGCCACGGCCTTGAGGTTGTCGGTGCGCAGCTCCGGCACGTCCTGCGCGGCCTTGGCCGGCGAGAGCAGGTGCCCGACGCCGTCGCCGAAGGCGGACAGCGCCGAGTACGCGAAGACACCGGCGCCGAGCTTCGCCGCGCCGTGCGGCCCGCCCTTGTACACGGGGAGGTAGAACGTGAGCGGGTTCGCCAGGTGGGGGGCCACCTGGCGGGAGACCGCACGGCGCTCGAAGTGGTTCTCCGCCACCAGCTTCACCGCGCCGGTCTGCAGGTAGCGCAGACCGCCGTGGAGCAGCTTGGAGGAGGCGGAGGAGGTGGCGCCGGCGAAGTCGCCGGCGTCCACCAGGGCCACCCTGAGGCCGGACTGCGCGGCGTGCCAGGCGGTGGATATGCCCAGGATGCCGCCGCCGATCACGAGAAGGTCGTACGACGCCTTGGAAAGCTGCTCCCGGGTCTCGGCGCGGCTCGGGTTCGAGCCGGAGGCCGGGTGCGTCCCCAGGGCAGGCACGGACTGCAGGGTGGACTGGGTGGTCATGGCGGTTCTTACTCCTCGTCCTCGAGCCAGCCCATGGTCCGCTCGACGGCCTTGAGCCAGCTCTTGTACTCACGGTCGCGGGTCTCCGCGTCCATGCGGGGGGTCCACTCGGCGGCCCGCCGCCAGTTGGCGCGCAGGTCGTCGGTGCTGTTCCAGAAGCCGACGGCGAGGCCGGCGGCGTAGGCGGCACCGAGGCAGGTGGTCTCGGCGACCATCGGGCGCACCACGGGGGCGTCCAGGAAGTCCGAGAGCGTCTGCATCAGCAGGTTGTTGGAGGTCATGCCGCCGTCGACCTTGAGGGCGGTCAGCTCCACGCCGGAGTCCTTCGTCATGGCGTCCGCGATCTCCCGCGTCTGCCAGGCGGTGGCCTCCAGCACGGCGCGCGCGAGGTGCGCCTTGGTCACGTACCGGGTGAGGCCGGCGATCACACCGCGGGCGTCGGAGCGCCAGTACGGGGCGAACAGGCCGGAGAAGGCCGGCACGAAGTAGGCGCCGCCGTTGTCCTCGACCGACAGGGCGAGGGTCTCGATCTCGGCGGCGGTGGAGATCAGGCCCATCTGGTCGCGCATCCACTGCACCAGCGAACCGGTGACGGCGATCGAGCCCTCCAGGGCGTAGACCGTGTCCTGGTCGCCGATCTTGTAACCGACCGTGGTCAGCAGCCCGCTGTAGGAGTTGATGATCTTGTCACCGGTGTTCATCACCATGAAGGTGCCGGTGCCGTACGTCGACTTGGTCTCGCCCTCGGAGAAGCAGGTCTGGCCGAACAGGGCCGCCTGCTGGTCGCCCAGCGCGGAGGCGACCGGGATGCCGCCGAGCAGCTCGCCCAGCCGGCCGCCCGTGATCTCGCCGTAGACCTCGGCCGAGGAACGGATCTCGGGCAGCATCGTCAGCGGGACGCCGATGGACTCGGCGATCTTCTCGTCCCACTGCATGGTGTGCAGGTTCATCAGCATCGTGCGGGACGCGTTGGTGACGTCGGTGACGTGGTGGCCGCCGTCCACGCCGCCGGTCAGGTTCCAGATGACCCAGGTGTCCATGGTGCCGAAGAGGATGTCGCCCGCCTCGGCGCGCTCCTTGAGGCCGTCGACGTTGTCGAGCAGCCAGCGGGCCTTGGGACCGGCGAAGTAGGAGGCCAGCGGAAGGCCGGTCTCGCGGCGGAAACGGTCCTGGCCGACGTTGCGGCCGAGCTCGCGGCACAGGGCGTCGGTGCGGGTGTCCTGCCAGACGATGGCGTTGTGGACCGGCTCACCGGTGTTCCTGTCCCACAGCACGGTCGTCTCGCGCTGGTTGGTGATGCCGATGGCCTTGATGTCGTCACGGGTGATGCCGGCCTTCTCGATGGCCCCGGCGACGACCTCCTGGACGTTGGTCCAGATCTCGGTGGCGTCGTGCTCGACCCAGCCGGGCTTGGGGAAGATCTGCTCGTGCTCCTTCTGGTCGACGGAGACGATGCGCCCGTCACGGTCGAAGACGATGCAGCGGGAGGAGGTGGTGCCCTGGTCGATGGCGGCGATGAACGGGCCGGCGGTGTGGGCGTCGGTCACTGTGTGCTCCTGGGGGTTCCTTGGTTACGGGGCAGTACGTACGGCGCTGCTGCGGCATTCGGCATGTGCGGCCTACGCGAAGGCGACGTTGTAGAGGCCGGCCGCGAGGGCGCCGCCGATCAGCGGGCCGACCACCGGGATCCAGGCGTAGGACCAGTCGGAGCCGCCCTTGTTGGGCAGCGGCAGCAGGGCGTGCACGACGCGCGGGCCGAGGTCACGGGCCGGGTTGATGGCGTAACCGGTCGGGCCGCCCAGCGACAGACCGATGGAGACGACGACGAGCGCCGTGATCAGACCGCCCAGCACGCCCAGGCCGTTGCCCGCGTCGTTCAGGCCCTGGGTGAGGATGGCGAGCAGCAGCACGAAGGTGCCGACGATCTCCGTGGCGAGGTTCTGCACCGTGTGCCGTATCTCCGGACCGGTGGAGAAGACGCCGAGCACCGGGCCCGCGCCCTTCTCCTGCGCCTCGACCGCCTTGGCGGCGGTGGCCTGCGCGCCCGGGCCGCCGACGATCTCCTTGTCGGTGAGGTGGGCCAGGAACTGGCCGTAGTAGGCCACCCAGACCAGAGCCGCACCGATCATCGCGCCGAGGAACTCTCCGGCGAAGTAGGTCGGAACGTTGCCCCACTCGCCGTCCTTGATGGCGAGCGCCACGGTGACGGCGGGGTTGAGGTGGGCGCCGGAGAGCGGACCGGCGATGTACACCGCCGTCATGACGGCGAAACCCCACCCGAAGGCGATGGCGAGCCAGCCGGCGTTACGGGCCTTGGAGGCCTTCAGGGTCACGGCGGCGCAGACGCCGCCGCCGAGCAGGATGAGTATGGCGGTACCGATGGTCTCGCCGATGAAGATGTCGGAGCTGGACACCCGCGACTCCTTTGTCCTTCGTCCAGGGAAGCCGACCCCCGGGTCCCACCGGGGATTGGCGCCCTCAGGGTGAGAGCGATGCCGGCCCTTGGCGTTGTCACACTCTAACTCGTATTGCCGGTAGGTGTTCGACAATGCCGACCGATGGACGGGAGTCTTTCCCGGCACCTCGCGGGCGTCAAGAGTTTGGTTATCGAAAACGCGATCGTTATTGATCGCCCCGAGTTATCGATCTTCGCGACGGTTGTGCCGGCTCGCACCCGGTATGTCCGCCCCGGGGCATGGCTGTGACCGGAACGCCGAACGGCATCCCGGTCTCCTTCGCGTTCCGCTCAGAACCGCCCGGCGCCCAGGTCCCGCGACACCGCGCGGGCGCAGTCCCGTACCGCCGCGATCAGTTCGGGCCGCAGTTCGCCGTCCCGGCGCAGCCGCTCCACCGCCCCCGTGATGCCCACCGCGCCCACCGGCATGCGCCGCCGGTCGTGGATGGGGGCGGCGACGGCGGCGACACCCTCCCAGGTCTCCTCCACGTCCGCCGCGTAGCCACGCGCGCGGATGAGGTCGAGGATGCGCTCGAAGGCGTCCGGATCGCACACCGTGCGGTCGGTGAAGGCCGTGCGGTCGGCCTCCAGCGCCTCGCTGTGGGCCACCGGGTCGTAGGCCGACAGCACCTTGCCCAGGGCCGTGGAGTGCAGCGGCTGCATGGCCCCTATCTCCAGGACCTGCCGGCTGTCGTCCGGCCGGAAGACGTGGTGCACGATCAGTACGCCCCGCTGGTGCAGCACGCCGAGATAGACGCTCTCGCCGCTGGAGCGGGCCAGGTCGTCCGTCCACACCAGGGCGCGTGCCCGCAGCTCGTGCACGTCGAGATAGGTGGTGCCCAGGCGCAGCAGCTCGGCGCCCAGCTGGTAGCGCCCGGAGGCGTCGTCCTGCTCGACGAATCCCTCCTGCTGGAGGGTGCGCAGTATGCCGTGGGCGGTGCCCTTGGCGAGGCCCAGCGACGAGGCGATGTCCGACAGGCCGAGCCGTCGCTCGCCACCCGCGAGCAGCCGCAGCATCGCCGCCGCCCGTTCGAGCGACTGGATGTTCCGTGCCATCGCCGTACTGCCTCCGTCCCCTTCGGCCGTCGACCCGCGACGCGCCGCTGCCGCCGTTCGGCAATGTCGAACACTACCGGTCGATGTCGACCTCTCGCTAATGGTCGGACGTGATCGGCTCCGCCGCTCGTACTCCGTACGCCGGCCGTCGGCCATCATCGTCCGCCCCGTGGACGCCCTGAACATCAGGGAGCGGTCCCGGATACTCTGGCGAGGTGCGCCCAGCCGGGGACGCTCCGTGAGGGGATTCCCGGGCAGCCGCAAAGCCGACAGCCGTCGCACCCAGAGGGAGCCCCTTTCATGGCCTCGTTGCCGCTGACCCCTTCCGCCGACAGCCGGACCCGTGTGTCCGCCCTCCGTGAGGCGCTCGCCACCCGGGTGGTGGTCGCAGACGGAGCCATGGGCACCATGCTCCAGGCCCAGGACCCCACGCTCGAGGACTTCCAGAACCTCGAGGGCTGCAACGAGATCCTGAACCTGACGCGCCCGGACATCGTCCGTTCCGTCCACTCCGAGTACTTCGCCGCCGGAGTCGACTGCGTCGAGACGAACACCTTCGGCGCCAACCTCACCGCCCTGGGCGAGTACGACATCCCGGAGCGCGTCGCCGAACTGTCCGAGGCGGGCGCCCGCATCGCCCGCGAGGCGGCCGACGAGTACGCGGCGCGGGACGGCCGTACCCGCTGGGTGCTGGGCTCGATGGGACCCGGCACCAAGCTGCCCACCCTCGGCCACACCACCTTCGCCGCCATCCGGGACGCCTACCGGCAGAACGCCGAGGGCCTGCTCGCGGGCGGCGCGGACGCGCTGCTGGTGGAGACGACCCAGGACCTGCTGCAGACCAAGGCCTCCGTGATCGCCGCCCGCCGCGCGATGGAGACCGCCGGGTTCGAGGTCCCGCTGATCGTGTCGGTCACGGTCGAGACCACCGGCACCATGCTGCTCGGCTCCGAGATCGGTGCCGCGCTCACCGCGCTGGAACCGCTGGGCATCGACATGATCGGCCTGAACTGCGCCACCGGCCCGGCCGAGATGAGCGAGCACCTGCGCCACCTGGCCCGCCACTCCCGCGTCCAGCTGTCCTGCATGCCCAACGCCGGCCTGCCGGAACTCACCAAGGACGGCGCCCGCTACCCGCTCTCTCCGGGAGAGCTGGCGGACGCCCAGGAGAACTTCGTCCGCGACTACGGACTGTCCCTGGTGGGCGGCTGCTGCGGCACCACGCCCGAGCACCTGCGGCAGCTCGTGGAGCGGGTGCGCGACCTCGCGCCGACGGAGCGCGACCCGCGCCCGGAACCCGGCGCCGCCTCCCTCTACCAGACCGTCCCCTTCCGTCAGGACACCTCCTACCTGGCGATCGGTGAGCGGACGAACGCCAACGGGTCGAAGAAGTTCCGCGAGGCGATGCTCGAGGGCCGCTGGGACAACTGCGTGGAGATGGCCCGCGAGCAGATCCGCGAGGGCGCGCACATGCTGGACCTGTGCGTGGACTACGTGGGCCGTGACGGCGTCGCCGACATGGAGGAACTGGCCGGACGTTTCGCCACCGCCTCCACCCTGCCCATCGTCCTGGACTCCACCGAGGTCGACGTCATCCGGGCCGGGCTGGAGAAGCTCGGCGGCCGCGCGGTGATCAACTCGGTGAACTATGAGGACGGCGCAGGACCCGAGTCCCGGTTCGCCCGCGTCACCCGGCTGGCCCAGGAGCACGGTGCCGCGCTGATCGCGCTGACCATCGACGAGGTGGGTCAGGCCCGCACCGCCGAGAAGAAGGTCGAGATCGCCGAGCGGCTGATCGACGACCTGACCGGCAACTGGGGCATCCGCGAGGAGGACATCCTCGTCGACTGTCTGACCTTCACCATCTGCACCGGCCAGGAGGAGTCCCGCAAGGACGGCCTGGCCACCATCGAGGGCATCCGCGAGCTGAAGAGGCGCCACCCGAAGGTGCAGACCACGCTGGGCCTGTCGAACATCTCCTTCGGCCTCAACCCGGCCGCCCGCATCCTGCTGAACTCGGTCTTCCTCGACGAGTGCGTCAAGGCCGGCCTGGACTCGGCGATCGTGCACGCGTCGAAGATCCTGCCCATCGCCCGCTTCAGCGAGGAAGAGGTCCGCACGGCGCTGGACCTGATCCACGACCGGCGCCGCGAGGGCTACGACCCGCTGCAGAAGCTCATGCAGCTGTTCGAAGGCGCCACCGCCAAGTCGCTCAAGGCGGGCAAGGCCGAGGAACTGGCCGCGCTGCCCCTGGAGGAGCGCCTCAAGCGCCGCATCATCGACGGTGAGAAGAACGGCCTCGAGCCCGACCTGGACGAGGCCCTGAAGACCCGCAGGGCCCTCGACATCGTCAACGACACCCTCCTGGACGGCATGAAGGTGGTCGGCGAGCTGTTCGGCTCCGGCCAGATGCAGCTGCCGTTCGTGCTCCAGTCCGCCGAGGTGATGAAGACCGCCGTGGCGCACCTCGAGCCGCACATGGACAAGACCGACGAGGCCGGCAAGGGCACCATCGTGCTGGCCACCGTGCGCGGCGACGTGCACGACATCGGCAAGAACCTGGTCGACATCATCCTGTCGAACAACGGCTACAACGTCGTCAACCTGGGCATCAAGCAGCCGGTCTCCGCGATCCTGGACGCCGCCGACGAGCACAGGGCCGACGTGATCGGCATGTCCGGGCTGCTGGTGAAGTCCACGGTGATCATGAAGGAGAACCTGGAGGAGCTCAACCAGCGCGGCCTGGCCACCGACTACCCGGTGATCCTCGGCGGCGCCGCCCTCACCCGCGCCTACGTCGAGCAGGACCTGCACGAGATCTACCAGGGCGAGGTCCGCTACGCCCGCGACGCCTTCGAGGGCCTGCGCCTGATGGACGCCCTCATCGGCATCAAGCGCGGGGTGCCCGGTGCCCAGCTGCCCGAACTGAAGCAGCGCCGGGTCCGCGCGGCCACCGTGGAGATCGAGGAGCGGCCCGAGGAGGGGCACGTCCGCTCCGACGTCGCCACCGACAACCCGGTCCCCACCCCGCCCTTCCGGGGCACCCGCGTCGTCAAGGGCATCCAGCTCAAGGAGTACGCGAGCTGGCTCGACGAGGGCGCCCTGTTCAAGGGCCAGTGGGGTCTGAAGCAGGCCCGCACCGGCGACGGGCCGACCTACGAGGAGCTGGCCGAGACCGAGGGCCGGCCCAGGCTGCGCGGACTGCTCGACCGGCTCCAGACGGAGAACCTGCTGGAGGCGGCCGTGGTCTACGGCTACTTCCCGTGCGTCTCCAAGGACGACGACCTGATCGTCCTGGACGAGCAGGGCAACGAGCGCACCCGCTTCACCTTCCCGCGCCAGCGCCGCGGCCGCCGGCTGTGCCTGGCGGACTTCTTCCGCCCGGAGGAGTCCGGCGAGACCGACGTGGTGGGCTTTCAGGTGGTCACGGTCGGATCGAGGATCGGCGAAGAGACCGCCCGGATGTTCGAGGCCAACTCCTACCGCGACTACCTGGAGCTGCACGGGCTCTCCGTGCAGCTGGCGGAGGCCCTCGCCGAGTACTGGCACGCGCGCGTGCGCTCCGAACTCGGCTTCGCGGGCGAGGACCCGGCCGCGATGGAGGACATGTTCGCCCTGAAGTACCGGGGCGCCCGCTTCTCCCTCGGCTACGGAGCCTGCCCCGACCTGGAGGACCGCGCCAAGATCGCCGCCCTGCTCGAACCCGAACGCATCGGTGTGCAGCTCTCCGAGGAGTTCCAGCTGCACCCCGAGCAGTCCACGGACGCCATCGTCATCCACCACCCGGAGGCCAAGTACTTCAACGCCCGCTGAGGCTCCACCAGCCACACCGGGCGTTCGCGGCCCGTACGACGTACACTGGTCGGTCCACCGCAGGCCGGTTCCCCTCGTGGGAACCGGCCTGGTCGTCCCTGTGAAGGAGGTACGTGGATGACCAGTACGGTCCCCGCGCTCGGAACCCCAACGGCCGAGGGTTCGGCCCTGCAGGCCGTGTTCCTCGACATGGACGGCACCCTGGTGGACACGGAGGGCTTCTGGTGGGACGTCGAGGTCGAGGTCTTCGCCTCCCTCGGCCACACCCTCGACGACTCCTGGCGCCATGTCGTGGTCGGCGGCCCCATGACCCGCAGCGCGGGGTTCCTCATCGAGGCCACCGGTGCCGACATCGGCCTCCCCGAACTGACGGTGCTGCTCAACGACGGCTTCGAGGACCGCATCGACCACGCCCTGCCGCTGATGCCGGGCGCCGCGCGGCTGCTCGCCGAACTGTCCGAGTACGGGATCCCCACGGCGCTCGTCTCCGCCTCCCACCGGCGCATCATCGACCGGGTGCTGACCACGCTGGGCCCCCGGCACTTCGCGCTGTCGATCGCCGGCGACGAGGTACCGCGCACCAAGCCGCACCCCGATCCGTATCTCGCGGCCGCCGCCGGGCTCGGTGTGGACCCCGTACGGTGCGCCGTCGTCGAGGACACCGTGACCGGTGTCGCCGCCGCCGAGGCGGCGGGCTGCCAGGTCGTCGCGGTCCCCTCGGTGGGTCCGATCACCCCGGCCGCCCGGCGGACGGTCGTTCCCTCCCTGGAAGTCGTGGACCTGACATTCCTGCGCGGTGTGATGACGGAAATGCGCTAGGCGTTCACCCAGCGCAATGGTGTTACCGCCGGAATTCCCGCCACTCGGCTTCACGGGCCCGGGCGCATGCGCCCGAAAGAATTCGACCCGCTTGTCGGTGGCCGAATTCCGGTGCCGTCGAGCCCGTTTTCACATGTGAGGTTCACCACATGGGAGGGGGTCGACAACGATGTCCACCTGTGCCTTCACCCTCCTTTGGGAGGTCGCCGGTGCGCCTTTGTGTCCCGATTCATGAGAAGCTGCACCAATCCTTCCCCGGTCGCCTTTACCGGTGCGTTCACACCCGGTTCCACTGCGTGATGTGCCTTCAACTCCGGCGGCCGCGAACCCTCCTGCGGGCGCGGACTAATGTCATCGCGAGAACCTCGCCCCCATCCCTGTGATCCGCTGCAACAACCCCCGCATGCCGGATACACGGAGTCGACAGTCCTGGAGAAACTCGAGCATGAACCGCAAGACTTTGGTGCTGGCGGCCGCGATGGGCCTGCTCGCGCCGGTGCTCGCCGCCTGCGGCGACACCGAGGGCGGGAGCGGAGACGGCGACGCGATCGTCGTGGGCACCACGGACCGGTTCACCGCATCCAAGGAGGACGGCCCCGCGCCCCTCGACCCGGCCTGGGCCTATGACGTCGGTACCTGGAACATCCTGCGGCAGACCGTGCAGACCCTGATGGTCCAGCCCCGGGGCGACGGCGAGCCGGTGCCCGAGGCCGCCGAGTCCTGCGGATTCACCGACGCCGGCAACGAGCGCTACAGCTGCACCCTGCGTGACGGCCTGAAGTTCTCGAACGGCGACGAGGTCACCGCGGAGGACGTGAAGTTCTCCATCGAGCGCGCCCTCGACATCAAGGGCGACAGTGGTGTGTTCGCGCTGCTGTCCACCATCGACACCGTCGAGACGCAGGGCGACCGCGAGGTGATCTTCCACCTCAAGAGCGCCGACGCCACCTTCCCGTACAAGCTGTCCACTCCGGTCGCGGGCATCGTCAACCCGGACGACTACGAGAAGAACAAGCTGCGCGAAGGCTTCGAGATCGACGCCTCCGGCCCGTACACCCTCGAGGGCAAGGTCGAGGACGGCACGATGGTCAGTGCCACCTTCACCAAGAACCCCTCCTACAAGGGCGCGCTGGAGGTGAACAACGACAAGGTCGAGATGGTCTCCTACGACAGTGCCGAGGCCATGGGCGAGGCGCTGGAGAAGGGCGACATCGACATGGCGACCCGCACCATGTCGCCGGAGCAGATCCAGGAGCTCGGCACCGCCACCGACGACGAGATCGAGGTGGTCGAGTCGCCCGGTCTGGAGATCCGGTACCTGGCGTTCAACACCGAAGCCCCCACGGTGAAGGACAAGGCCGTCCGCCAGGCGATGGCCCAGGTCATCAACCGCGGCGAGCTGGTCGGCAACGTCTACGGCTCCCAGGCCGAGCCGCTGTTCTCGCTGGTCCCCGCCGGCGTCACCGGTCACACCAACGCGTTCTTCAACACGTACGGCGACCCGAGCGTGGCCAAGGCCCGCGCGGCGCTGGAGGAGGCCGGCGTCAGCACCCCGGTGAAGCTGACGCTGCACTACACGCACGACCACTACGGCCCCGCCGCCAAGACGGAGTTCGAGCAGCTGAGCAAGCAGCTCAACGACAGCGGTCTGTTCGAGACCGACATCAAGAGCGAGACCTGGAACAAGTTCAAGACCGCTGCTCAGAACGAGAAGTACGACGTCTACGGCATGGGCTGGTTCCCCGACTTCCCGGACGCCGACGCCTTCACCGCCCCCTTCCTCGACAAGGACAACTTCCTCAGCTCGCCCTACGCCAATTCCAAGATCATCAAGGAGCTGATCCCCGAGTCGCGCCGCCAGGCCGACCGGCTGTCCGCCTCCGACAGCCTCGCCGAGATCCAGAACATCGTCGCCGACGAGGTCCCGCTGATCCCGCTGTGGCAGGGCAAGCAGTACGTCGCCGCACGCGACGGCGTCACCGGCACCGCCTACGCGCTCAACTCCTCCTCGACTCTCCAGCTGTGGGAGCTCGGGCGCGGCGTCAGCGAGTGACGAAACCGCATGGAACCGGACCGGTCGCACGGTCCGGGCAGTAAGAACGACAAGGCACAGCACGCACAGCACGTGAAGGTGCGTAACCCGTGGCCGGTCCTGCCCGTCGTGGCGGGGCCGGCCACCGGCCTGCCGACCGGATGTGGCACCCGGAGCGGCGACACGGGGGCCGACGGTTCCGACGTCGTGGTGGGGATGTCCGACGACGTCCTGTCCACCGACCCCGCCTCCGGCCACGACCCCGGCTCATGGCCGCTGTTCAACAACGTCTTCCAGTCGCTTCGCCCAGTACGAGAGAGGACATCGCGGCCGGCGAGTACGGCGTCCACGTCAAGGGCTGGGTGCCCGACCACCCGGACGCCGAGAACTTCACCGGGCCCTTCTTCGGCGAGGGCAACGTGCCGGACAACGACTACGACGGCGGCACCGTCACCGAGTCGCTCCTCCCACGCGCGGCCGCCCGGAGCGACCGCTCCGCCACCGACGGGGAGTTCGGCCGGATCCAGGACGTCCCCGTCCTCGGTCCGGCAGGCCAAGCAGTACGCGGTCGTCCAGGACGGCGTGTACGGCCTGGAGTACCGCCTCGACGCCTCGACCGTCTTCCGGTTCTGGGAGCTGAGCAAGAGCCGGCGCCGTACCGATGCGACGGGGGCGCCCTCCCCGTCGGGGAGGGCGCCCCCGTCGCATCATGGCTGTCGGGCTACTGCGCGCCGGGGCGCACCAGCCCGCTCTCGTAGGCGTACACCGCCGCCTGCACCCGGTCGCGCAGCCCCAGCTTCGTCAGCACATGACCGACGTGCGTCTTGACGGTGGTCTCGCTGACGAACAGGTCGGCGGCGATCTCCGCGTTGGACAGCCCGCGCGCCACCAGCTTCAGCACCTCGACCTCACGCTCGGTCAGCGTGTGCAGCGTGTTCGGCACCGGCTCGTCACCGGACGGCAGATGCGTGGCGTACTTGTCCAGCAGCCGGCGCGTGATGCTCGGCGCGAGCATCGCCTCCCCGGCGGCCACCACACGGATCGCCTGCACCAGCTCGTTGGCCGGGGCGTCCTTCAGCAGGAAACCGCTGGCCCCCGCCTTCAGGGCCTCCACCACGTACTCGTCGAGATCGAACGTCGTCAGCACCAGCACCTTCGCCGGCCCGTCCCGCTCGGGCCCGGTGATCTGCCGGGTCGCCTCCACCCCGTCCATCCGCGGCATGCGGATGTCCATCAGCACCACATCGGGCTGCAGCGCCCGCACCTGGTCCAGGGCCTGGAGGCCGTCTCCGGCCTCGCCGACGACCGCGATGTCCTGCTCGGCCTCCAGAATCATCCGGAACCCGGTACGCAGCAGCGGCTGGTCGTCGACCAGTAGGACGCGGATGGCCACCTGAGTCTCCTTCGCTAGTCCGGCCCCATTCTGCCCTGTTGGGCCCCGCCGGACTCAGGCGCCCTCACCGGGAGGGGGTACGGCGGGGGAGTGCCGCCGAACTCCGGGCAGTGCGCCTGGTGGTCGCACCAGCCGCACAGCTTCGTGGGGCGAGGGCGCCAGACACCCGTCTCGGTCGCCAGCCGGATCGCGTCCCACAGCGCGAGCAGCTTGCGCTCCACCCGCTCCAGATCCGCGAGCACGGGGTCGTAGGTCAGCACGTCACCACTGCCGAGGTACACCAGCTGGAGACGGCGCGGGATCACCTTCTTCAGCCGCCACACCACCAGGGCGTAGAACTTCATCTGGAACAGCGCGCCCTCGGCGTACTCCGGCCGGGGCGCCTTGCCCGTCTTGTAGTCGACGATCCGCACCTCGCCGGTCGGCGCGACGTCCACCCGGTCGATGATGCCGCGCAGTCTCAGTCCGGAGTCCAGCTCCGCCTCGACGAACAGCTCCCGCTCGGCGGGCTCCAGCCGGCTCGGATCCTCCAGTGAGAACCACCGCTCGACCAGCCTCTCCGCCTCCGCCAGCCAGCGCGCCAGCCGCTCGCCCTCCGGATCGTCGGCGAACAGCTCCACGACCTCCGGCCTGGTCTCGCGCAGCCGGTCCCACTGACCCGGGACCAGCGACTTCGCCCGGGGCGCGGTGCGCTCGGCGGCCGGGGCGTCGAAGAGGCGCTCCAGCACCGCGTGCACCAGCGTGCCCCTGGTCGCCGCCTCGCTCGGCTTCTCCGGCAGCCGGTCGATGACCCGGAACCGGTACAGCAGCGGGCACTGCATGAAGTCACTCGCACGTGAAGGGGACAGCGAGGCGGGCGGTATGGCGGCCGTGTCCGCTCGCACGCCCACGGTGACCGGGCCGCCGCCGGCCGGCTCCTCGCCCTCGATGCTCGTCTCCATGCCACAGACCTTACGGCCCGCCGCTGACAGAGCGTGCGCCGCCGGCGGCACGGAGGGGACGGGGCGGGGAGGGCCGAGGCGCCCGCGCCCCGCACTCCCTCCAGCGGGCCGATCGCGCCCCGGTCCGAGGACGCACACCCCCGGCACGACCCCGAACCGCCCACCGGCCGCAGGCGCTACGCGTGACGGCGGGGAGGGAAGGGGAAGGAGGGGAGGAGGGGAGGAGACAGGGTGCCGGGGCGGAACGTGCGGCGCAGGCCGCATACCATCGACACGAGACCCTCCCGTCCGGCAGGCGCGGGAGACGCAGCGAACGAGGGGACACCGGTGGACGTAAGCGGCGGGCGCGGACAGCCGCGACCCGGCAACGACGAGACGCCCGACCACACGGGCCCTCGGCCTCCGACCACCCCCGAGCCCGGCCACCCCACCGACGGCCCCGCGGACAGGCCTGCCGACGACCGACCCGACGGCGCCCCCGCCCACCCGCGCCCCCCGGCCGCCGATCCAGGCGCACCCTCCGCCTCCCCCCAGCCGGGCCCTCCCGGCGGTACCGCGGCCGACGGCACCCGTACCGGTCCCCGGACACCGGCCGCCGAGCCGTCCGGCGGGTCCTCCCCGCCCGCGGGCGGGCCGAGCGGTGGGCGTGGCGGGGGGCGACCGCCGGCTCACTCCGGTGCCGGTCGGGCGTCGCGGCCGCAGGAGAAGCAGCGGGGCGGACTGCTGATGGGGCGCCCGTTCGGAGTGCCGGTGTACGTGGCACCCAGCTGGTTCCTCGTCGCCATCCTCATCACCTGGGTGTTCGGCGGACAGATCGACCGCGTGCTGCCCGAGCTCGGCGCCGTCAGCTACCTCGTCTCCCTGTTCTTCGCGGTCGCCTTCTACGCCTCCGTACTCATCCACGAGCTCGCCCACACCCTCGCCGCCCTCCGCTTCAAACTCCCGGTGCGCCGCATCCAGCTCCAGTTCTTCGGCGGCGTCTCCGAGATCGAGAAGGAGGCCGAGACCCCCGGCCGCGAGTTCGTGCTGGCCTTCGTCGGCCCCCTGCTCTCCCTCGTCCTGTCCGGCCTCTTCTACCTCGCGCTGCTGGCCGTCGACCCCAGCAGCGTCCCCGGCGTCCTGCTGGCCGGCCTGATGATCTCCAACCTCATCGTGGCCGTCTTCAACCTCCTGCCCGGTCTCCCCCTGGACGGCGGCCGCATGCTCCGCGCCGTCGTCTGGGCGATCAGCGGCAAGCCCATGACCGGCACCATCGCCGCCGCCTGGGTCGGCCGCGCCCTCGCCGTCGCCGTCCTGATCGGCCTCCCGCTGCTCACCCAGTCCGGCGCCCTCGGCTCGGACGCCGTGGACAACGTGGGCATGGACACCGTCCTGGACGCCCTGCTCGCCGCCATCCTCGCCGCGATCATCTGGACCGGCGCCGGCAACAGCCTGCGCATGGCCCGGCTGCGTGAACACCTCCCCGAGCTGCGCGCACGCAACCTCACCCGCCGCGCGGTGCCCGTCGAGACCGACACACCCCTCTCCGAGGCCCTGCGCCGGGCCAACGCCGCCGGCGCCCGCGCCCTGGTCGTCGTGGACCCCGACGGCGTCCCCCTCTCCCTGGTCCGCGAGGCCGCCATCGTCGGCGTACCCGAACACCGCCGCCCCTGGGTACCCGTCGGCGGACTCGCCCAGGACCTCACCGACGGCATGCACGTCTCCGCCGAGCTCGCAGGAGAGGACCTCCTGGACACCCTGCGCGCGACCCCGGCCACCGAGTACCTGGTGGTCGAGGACACGGGCGAGATCTACGGCGTCCTGTCCGCGGCCGACGTCGAGCGCGCCTTCGTGAAGGCGATGGCGCGGCCCAGCTGAACCCCCGCCCGCACCGGCAGTGGTCGGTGCCCCCTCCAGGGACGGGTAGGCTGTTCACATGTCCGAACCGACCGGTGCCGCCCGCAGGCGCGGGCCCTTCAAGGTCGGGGACCAGGTTCAGCTGACCGACCCCAAGGGCCGCCACTACACGTTCACGCTCGAGGCCGGGAAGAACTTCCACACCCACAAGGGTTCCTTCCCCCACGACGAACTGATCGGCGCTCCCGAGGGCAGCGTTGTCCGCACCACCGGGAACGTCGCCTACCTCGCGCTGCGCCCCCTGCTCCCCGACTACGTCCTGTCCATGCCCCGCGGGGCAGCCGTCGTCTACCCGAAGGACGCGGGGCAGATCCTCGCCTTCGCCGACATCTTCCCCGGCGCGCGCGTCGTCGAGGCCGGCGTCGGCTCCGGCTCGCTCAGCAGCTTCCTGCTGCGTGCCGTCGGCGACCAGGGCATGCTGCACTCCTACGAGCGCCGCGAGGACTTCGCCGACATCGCCCGGCAGAACGTGGAGCGCTACTTCGGCGGCCCGCACCCCGCCTGGCAGCTCACCGTCGGCGACCTCCAGGACAACCTGTCCGACACCGACGTCGACCGCGTCATCCTCGACATGCTCGCCCCCTGGGAGTGTCTGGAGGCCGTCTCCAAGGCGCTCGTCCCCGGCGGCATCCTGTGCTGCTACGTCGCCACCACCACCCAGCTCGCCCGGACCGTCGAGTCCATCCGCGAGATCGGCTGCTTCAACGAGCCGACCTCCTGGGAGACGATGATCCGCAACTGGCACATCGAGGGCCTGGCCGTCCGCCCGGACCACCGGATGATCGGCCACACCGGCTTCCTGCTCACCGCCCGCCGCCTCGCCGACGGTGTCGAGCCGCCCATGCGCCGACGCCGCCCCGCCAAGGGCGCCTACGGCGAGGACTACACGGGCCCCAACGCCGACGCGGGCGCCGCCCGCTGACGCGGCCCGCCACCCCCCGCAACGGACAGGCGCCCGGGGGGGCGGGGCCCCCCCCCCCCGGGGCCCCCCCCGCCGGCCGGTGGGCCCGCGCCCCGGCCCCCCGGCCCGGCGGGGCAAACCCTCCCCCGGGCCCCCCCCCCCGACCCCC
>NZ_JBIRTN010000013.1:0-82906 GCF_044334705.1 Streptomyces sp. NPDC020731 | reverse complement strand
GGGGGAAAACCCGGCCCCCCCCCCCCGCGGGGGCCCCCCCCGGGTCCGGGGCCCCCCCCCCCCCCCCCCGCCCGGGGGGGGGGGCGCCCCCCCCCGCCCCCCCCCGCCCCCCCCCCCCGGCGCCTTCGCGTTGGCCCGGCGACCGGTCCGACGGCACGGAGAGCGAAACCCTTCCCGGTTCCCCCGCACCGGAACCGCACACCCCCGCCGTTCCCTCCGTACTGTGACGTGTGGCACGATGCTGGCCACCCCCCACCGGCACAGTCCTCACAGGAGAAACTCCTAGTGCAGCCTTCCGCCGTTCCGGAGCTCGCCCACACGCACACCCGGCCCATCCACTGGGTCGCCACCGCCACGGCTCTCGCCGGTGTCGTGGCCCTCTCCCCGCTCCTGGGGCCCGACGCCGCCACCGCGGCCCCGACGCCCGGACCGCACACGAAGAGCGCCCCGGCGCACACCGCCCCGCCCGACCCCGCGGCCGCCGAGTTCCCCCTCGACTGCGGCCGGGCGAAGCTTGTGGTGAAGAAGAAGGCGTCCGGCGACCTCGACGGCGACGGCCGTCCGGAGACGGTGGCCGTGGTCCACTGCGACACCGCGATGGGCACCCCGCCCGACGGCGTGTACGTCCTCACCCGGGCCGTGGGCGGCACCGGACCGAGCGTGGTCGCCACCCTCGTCGACCCCGGGGACCGCACCAACGTCGACGACTTCGCCGTACGTGACGGCGAGGTCACCGCCGCCCTCTTCGGCTACTCCTCCGCGGACGTGCCCAGTTGCTGCCCCGATGTGCGCGAGAACGTGAAATGGCGGTGGGAGAACGGCGCGTTCGTGCGGTCCACCCCGTCCGGCGCCAGGAGTGTGTGACCCGCGCGCGGGCGTGCGGCGAGGCGCGCACCCCGGCGTGTGGGGAATCAGTCAGACGTGACGCGGCGTATCAAATCAATCACCCGGCGTCCGGCCCGTACACCTCGACGCTGTCCGAAACCCGGCGGACGTGGATGCACTCGCCCGGACACTCCTTCGCCGAGTCGACCACGTCCGTGAGGAGCGGCAGCGGCACGGGCGTGGTCGCCCCCTTGTCCTGCAACAACTCGTCCTGCGGGCTCTTCACATAGGCCAGACCGTCGATGTCCAGCTCGAACACCTCGGGCGCGTACTGGGCGCAGATGCCGTCGCCGGTACACAGGTCCTGGTCGATCCAGACCTCCAGGGCCTCGCCGTCGACTCCGGCCTCCTGCTGCACGCTCATCTCTCCTGCCGTTTCCTGCGTCGAACCGAACGGGAATCCGGCCAGCTCTGACGGGTGTTGAACACTTCGACCCTACCTTCGCCTGGGTTCCAATCATCTTCGGTGGGTATTCCCCTGGCGTGAGGGAGAGCGCAAGGGTGAAGATCGGACACACCCCGACCGTCTTTGTGATCTAGGGGTTTCAATCGACACCCGCCCAGGTAGGGTCTGGAAGCGTCCAGCTCCCCTTGGAGGAGGTGAGGACCGTGGCAGCCCACGACGACGACATGAACCGCGGCATCCGCCCAGGACGCGGGTCCGACGACCCGGCCGGGCAGATTGCCTACCTTGAGCAGGAGATCGCCGTCCTGCGACGCAAGCTCGCCGACTCTCCGCGACACACGAGGATTCTCGAAGAGCGGATCGTCGAGCTGCAGACCAACCTGGCCGGCGTGTCCGCCCAGAACGAACGACTCGCCGGTACGCTCCGTGAGGCCCGCGACCAGATCGTGGCCCTCAAGGAGGAGGTCGACCGGCTCGCACAGCCCCCGGCCGGCTTCGGGGTCTTCCTCACGGCGAACGAGGACGGCACGGCCGACATCTTCACCGGCGGCCGCAAACTGCGGGTGAACGTCAGCCCCGGCGTCGAGCTCGACGAGCTCCGGCGCGGCCAGGAAGTGATGCTCAACGAAGCGCTCAACGTGGTCGAGGCCATGGAGTTCGAGCGGGTCGGTGACATCGTCACACTCAAGGAGATCCTCGAGGACGGTGAGCGGGCCCTGGTGCTCGGGCACACCGACGAGGAGCGGGTGGTGCGGCTCGCCGAGCCGCTGCTGGACGTCACCATCCGCCCCGGCGACGCCCTGCTCATGGAGCCCCGCTCCGGATACGTCTACGAGGTCGTCCCCAAGAGCGAGGTCGAGGAACTCGTCCTCGAGGAAGTCCCCGACATCGGCTACGAGCAGATCGGCGGCCTCGGCAACCAGATCGAGGCCATCCGCGACGCGGTCGAGCTGCCCTACCTCTACCCGGACCTGTTCAGGGAGCACGAACTGCGGCCGCCCAAGGGTGTGCTGCTGTACGGGCCCCCCGGATGCGGGAAGACGCTCATCGCCAAGGCCGTCGCCAACTCGCTGGCCAAGAAGGTCGCCGAGGTCACCGGCCAGGCCGCGGGCAAGAGCTTCTTCCTCAACATCAAGGGCCCCGAGCTGCTGAACAAGTACGTCGGCGAGACCGAGCGGCAGATCCGCCTGGTCTTCCAGCGGGCCCGGGAGAAGGCCAGCGAGGGCACCCCCGTCATCGTCTTCTTCGACGAGATGGAGTCCCTCTTCCGCACCCGTGGCTCCGGCGTCAGCTCGGACGTGGAGAACACCATCGTCCCGCAGCTGCTCGCCGAGATCGACGGCGTGGAAGGCCTGCAGAACGTGGTCGTGATCGGCGCCTCCAACCGCGAGGACATGATCGATCCCGCCATCCTGCGGCCCGGCCGGCTGGACGTGAAGATCAAGATCGAGCGTCCGGACGCCGAGGCGGCCCAGGACATCTTCGGCAAGTACCTCACCGAACGCCTCCCGCTGCACGGCGACGACCTCACCGAGCACGGCAGCGACCGGTCCATGACGGTCCAGAGCATGATCCGGACCGCCGTGGAACAGATGTACGCCGAATCCGAGGAGAACCGCTTCCTGGAAGTCACCTACGCCAACGGCGACAAGGAAGTCCTCTATTTCAAGGACTTCAATTCCGGCGCCATGATCGAGAACATCGTGGGCCGCGCCAAGAAGATGGCGATCAAGGACTTCCTGGAGAAGAACCAGAAGGGCCTCCGCGTCTCCCACCTGCTCCAGGCCTGCGTGGACGAGTTCAAGGAGAACGAGGACCTGCCCAACACCACCAATCCGGACGACTGGGCCCGAATCTCCGGAAAGAAGGGCGAGCGGATCGTCTACATCCGTACGCTCATCACCGGAAAGCAGGGCGCGGACACCGGACGCTCCATCGACACGGTGGCGAATACCGGTCAGTACCTGTAAAAGCCAGGGCGGCTGCGGGTGTCCTCGACGGGTACCCGCAGCCGACTGCTTTTCGGGCCACGGCTGGAGCACAGCAATGACGCAAATGATCTCCCCACCAGCGCAAAGGCGTTCTAGGCTCTTCCGTACCGCCGAGTCGCGCAGTGCGGGGACGGGCACCGCACACGCACCGGAGCGCCGGCGGTACAGCAGCGCCCCCGACCGGGGACGCCGCCGGGCAAGGAGGGCCGCATGACCGTACGGCGAGTAATGGGCATCGAGACGGAGTACGGCATCTCCGTTCCCGGCCACCCCAACGCCAATGCCATGCTCACCTCGTCCCAGATCGTGAACGCCTACGCGGCGGCGATGCACCGGGCCCGCCGGGCCCGCTGGGACTTCGAGGAGGAGAACCCGCTGCGGGACGCGCGAGGCTTCGACCTCGCCCGTGAGGCCGCCGACGCCAGCCAGCTCACCGACGAGGACATCGGCCTGGCCAACGTCATCCTCACCAACGGCGCGCGGCTCTACGTGGACCACGCCCATCCGGAGTACAGCGCCCCCGAGGTCACCAACCCGCGCGACGCCGTGCTCTGGGACAAGGCCGGCGAGCGGATCATGGCCGAGGCGGCGGAACGGGCCGGCCAGCTTCCCGGCGCCCAGCCGATCCACCTGTACAAGAACAACACCGACAACAAGGGCGCGTCCTACGGCACGCACGAGAACTACCTGATGAAGCGGGAGACCCCCTTCTCGGACATCGTGCGCCACCTGACGCCGTTCTTCGTCTCCCGTCAGGTCTTCACCGGCGCCGGCCGCGTCGGCATCGGCCAGGACGGCCACGAGCACGGCTTCCAGCTCAGCCAGCGGGCGGACTACTTCGAGGTCGAGGTGGGCCTGGAGACGACGCTGAAGCGCCCGATCATCAATACCCGGGACGAGCCGCACGCCGACGCGGAGAAGTACCGGCGGCTGCATGTGATCATCGGCGACGCGAACCTGTCCGAGATCTCGACGTACCTGAAGCTGGGTACGACGGCGCTGGTCCTGTCCATGATCGAGGACGGGTTCATCGCGGTGGACCTGGCGGTCGACCAGCCGGTGCGCACCCTGCACCAGGTCTCGCACGATCCGACCCTGAAGCGGCTTGTCACGCTGCGCAGCGGTCGCACGCTGACCGCCGTACAGCTCCAGATGGAGTACTACGAGCTGTCCCGCAAGTACGTCGAGGAGCGGTTCGGGGCGGACGTCGACGAGCAGACCAAGGACGTCCTCGCGCGCTGGGAGGACACCCTCACCCGCCTGGAGAACGACCCGATGAGCCTGGCCGGCGAGCTGGACTGGGTCGCCAAGCGGGAGCTCATGGAGGGCTACCGGCGCAGGGACGGCCTGGACTGGGACGCCGCCCGACTGCATCTGGTGGACCTGCAGTACGCCGACGTACGGTCCGAGAAGGGCCTGTACAACCGTCTGGTGGCGCGGGGGCGGATGAAGCGGCTGCTGGACGAGGGAGAGGTCGAGCGGGCCCGTACGAAGCCTCCGGAGGACACCCGGGCGTACTTCCGCGGGCGCTGTCTGGAGCAGTACGCGGACGACGTCGCGGCGGCCTCCTGGGACTCGGTGATCTTCGATCTGCCGGGCCGGGACTCGCTGCAGAGGGTCCCAACCCTGGAACCGCTTCGCGGAACGCGTAATCACGTCAAGGAGCTCCTGGACCGCTGCCGCACGGCAGAAGACCTGGTCAGGGTGTTGTCGGGGAACTGAGCGGGTACCGGGGGTACCCGGGAAGGGCCGGCCGGGCAGGGTGGAAAACGCCGGGTCCGGGAATCATCGAGGTGGTCCCCGTACGTTGGAGCAACTGCGGGGGCATTGTCGGACCCGGCTTGTAGGGTCTGATCTTGACGGAGCAAGTGTGTCGGGCGAACCGAGCGGGGTGAGGGTGATGGCGACCAAGGACACCGGCGGCGGACAGCAGAAGGCCACCCGGTCCACGGAGGAGGTCGAGGAGCAGGCGGCGGAGACGCAGGCTTCGGAGGACCTCAAGGAGCGTCAGGAAAAGCTGAGCGACGACGTGGACGATGTCCTCGACGAGATCGACGACGTGCTCGAGGCCAACGCCGAGGACTTCGTTCGAAGCTTCGTGCAGAAGGGCGGCCAGTAGCCTTCGTATCGAAGGTCGTGGGGGCGTCCGGGGTGAGAGTCGAAGACGGCGCGGGGCGCTGTCCGTGGTGCGGGATGGGCCGGCCGCGGGCAGCGTTCGCGTTGCGGGAGCTGCCGGAAAGCCTCCGCCGTATATGTGGATCATTGCCGCAGGACGGGTAGGGTCCGTGGCGTACCGTGCTTCAACTGCAATTCGGCCATCGGCGAGTTGGGAGATGATCCCGACGCCGTTCGTCGGGCAGCCGCCTACCTGGAAGGAACTTCGTGGAAGCGAACACTCGTAGCACCGGGCGTCTGCCGGCCGCCTTCCTGACGCCCGGGTCCTCCTCCTTCATGGACTTCCTCTCCGAGCACCAGCCGGAACTGCTGCCGGGCAAGAGGTCGTTGCCGCCCGTGAAGGGTGTGATCGAGGCGCCGCACGGCACGACCATCGTGGCCGTCACGTTTCCCGGTGGGGTCGTGCTCGCCGGCGACCGGCGGGCCACCATGGGGAACGTCATCGCGCAGCGGGACATCGAGAAGGTGTTCCCGGCGGACGAGTACTCGGCGGTGGGGATCGCCGGTACGGCCGGGCTGGCCGTGGAGATGGTGAAGCTGTTCCAGCTGGAGCTGGAGCACTTCGAGAAGGTCGAGGGCGCGCAGCTGTCGCTGGAGGGCAAGGCGAACCGGCTGTCGACGATGATCCGGTCGAATCTGGGCATGGCGATGCAGGGCCTCGCCGTGGTTCCGCTGTTCGCGGGGTACGACGTGGACCGGGGGAAGGGGCGGATCTTCTCCTACGACGTCACGGGCGGGCGTTCGGAGGAGCAGGGGTACGCCGCGACCGGTTCCGGGTCGATCTTCGCGCGCGGTGCGATGAAGAAGCTGTTCCGGGGCGATCTGAGTGAGGCCGAGGCCACCACGCTGGTGGTGCAGGCGCTGTACGACGCGGCAGACGACGACTCGGCGACCGGTGGTCCCGACGTCGCCCGCAGGATCTACCCGATCGTCACCGTGATCACCGACGACGGCTTCCGCCGGCTCGCCGAGGACGAGTCCTCCGACATCGCCCGGTCGGTGCTGGAGCGGCGGCTGGAGCAGCCGGACGGTCCACGGGCCCCGCTGCTGTAGTCGCGGCGCGGGCGGTTCGGTTGTTTCCAGGGTGGTCCAGTGACTTCGACAGAAAGGGACGGATAACCGGTGTCGACGCCGTTCTATGTCTCACCCCAGCAGGCGATGGCGGACCGGGCGGAGTACGCCCGTAAGGGCATCGCCCGTGGTCGCAGCCTTGTTGTGCTGCAGTATGCCGACGGGATCGTGTTCGTCGGTGAGAACCCGTCCCGTGCGCTGCACAAGTTCAGCGAGATCTATGACCGGATCGGGTTCGCCGCGGCCGGTAAGTACAACGAGTACGAGAATCTGCGGATCGGGGGCGTGCGGTACGCCGATCTGCGGGGTTACACCTATGACCGGGACGATGTGACGGCCCGGGGTCTGGCGAACGTGTACGCGCAGACGCTGGGAACGATCTTCTCGAGTGCGGCGGAGAAGCCGTACGAGGTGGAGCTGGTGGTGGCCGAGGTCGGGGAGACCCCGGAGGGTGACCAGATCTACCGGTTGCCGCACGACGGGTCCATTGTGGACGAGCACGGCTCGGTGGCGGTGGGGGGCAACGCGGAGCAGATCAGCGGGTACCTGGATCAGCGGCACCGGGACGGGATGACGCTGGCGGAGGCGCTGGAGCTGGCGGTGCAGTCGCTGTCCCGCGACACCAACGGCAGTGAGCGGGAGATTCCCGCGGAGCGGCTGGAGGTGGCGGTGTTGGACCGTACGCGTCCGCAGAAGCGCAAGTTCAAGCGGATCGGGGGGCGTCAGCTGTCCCGTCTGCTGGAAGCCGGTGGCGCGGAAACGGCCTCCGAGGCGGAGGCCGAGCAGGACTCCGGCGGAGACGTCGAGTAGCGGCCTGCGGCGCCTGCGCGGTTTCGGTGGTGAGGGCCGGGGCGGCGCCCACGGTCGGTGGGCGGGTCGGGGCCGCGCCGATGGTGCCCGTCCTCGGACTGGCACGGAATCGGTGACTCGGAGGGGCGCGGACGCGCCGGCCGCTGCGGGCGGCCACCTCGGCCCCGTCCCCTCCACGCCGTAGGCGGCCACCCGCCGCCGCCTCCGCGAGCAACCGCTACCGCGGGCAGTCGTGCCGCAGGGCGGCACGGGTGGGCCGGGGGTACCCCCTCCGGGGGTACCCCCTCCGGGGGAGGGACCCCGTTGGCGCCGGGCTGCGCAACCTCCCCCGGTCCGCACCGACACGGGGCACCCGTGAGCGCCGGGCTGCGCGGATCCACCCCCGGCCGGCTGCAGGCCGTCAGCGCGGGGATCGTGCCGGGGCCGTGGAGCCTCGTACCACCAGCTCGACCTGGATGTCGCCCGCCGAGGGCGCGCGGCCCTCCAGGACCGCCAACAGCGCCTGCATCCCCCGCTCCCCGAACAGTTCCGCGTCCAGCCGGACCGTCGTCAGCTCCGGATCGATCGCCGTCGCCAGAGCCAGATCGTCCAGCCCGGTGACGGACAGCTCCTCCGGGATCCGCAGCCCCAGCCGCCGCGCCGCCTTGTACGTACCGGCGGCCAGCTGGTCGTCGTCACAGATCACGGCAGTCGGACGAGGCATCGGCGCCCCGGAGAGCGCGGCCTCGGCCGAGGCCTCCGCGCCCTTGATCGAGATGGGCGCCCGCGCCGTGCGCAACGAGGTCCCCGGAACCTCCCGCAGCCGCTCCGCCAGCTCCCGTGCGCGTACCTCGAAGGTCCAGGACGCCACATCCGCCGCCAGATGGAGGAAGTGGCGGTGGCCCAGCGCCAGGAGGTGGTCCGTGACCTGGCGGACACCGTCGGCGATGTCGAGGTTGACCGTGGCCGCGCCGACACTGCCTCCGGGGTCGCTGTCCAGCATCACCAGTGGCAGCTGGTCGCCGCGGATCGCGGTGAGGGCCTCCGCGGCCATGGAGGAGGCGATGACGCCGTCCAGGGCCGCCTGCGCGGACGCGAAGGGGTCGCGGGCGGGGCCGATGCCCTCGGGGGAGGGGTACAGGACCACGCCGAAGCCGTGCCGGGAGGCCACTCGGGCGGCCCCGGTGTAGACGCCGGCGAAGAACTCCGTGGTGAGCGCGGGGACGACCAGGAGGACCGTACGGGTGCGGCCCAGCCGGAGGTTGCGGGCGGCCAGGTTGGGACGGTAGCCCAGGGTGCGCGCGGCCTCGCGGACGCGTTCCGCCGTGGCCTCGGACACCCGGCCGCGCCACTTGTCGCCGAGGACCAGGGAGACCGCGGCCTGCGAGACGCCGGCGGCCTGGGCGACGTCCCGGCTCGTAGGGCGGGTGCCGGCTCGGGGCATCGTCGGACCGCTCCTTCGTCTGGACTGGTGAACAGCGGACATGGTACGTATGGAGGCCTTAGTTATACGTAAAACTTCCAGTGAAGGGGCCCGCATGGCCACGGGATACCTGGAGATCCTCCGGGCACGGCACGCCACCCGGCTGCTCGTGGGCACGCTCGTGGGACGGCTGCCCAACGCGACCGCCGCCATCGCGATCGTGCTGTTCGTGCGCGCGGAGGGCGGTACGTACAGCCTGGCCGGCGCCCTGGCGGCGGTGTACGGCGTCGCCAACGCGGTGGGGCAGCCGGTGCTGGGGCGGCTGGTGGATCTGCGCGGGCAGCCGCGGGTGCAGTTGCCGGCCGCCGTGCTGTCGGCGCTGGCGATGGCGCTGTTCGCCTTCGTGGGGACCGGGTCGCTCGCGGCCGCCTACGGCGCGGTGGCCGCGGCGGGCCTCTTCACTCCGCCCCTGGAGGGCGGGCTGCGTGCCCTGTGGTCCTCCGTGCTGCCCGAGGAGGACCACGTCCACCGGGCGTACGCCATGGATGCCGTGGCCCAGGAGGTCATGTTCACCGTCGGGCCGCTGCTGGTGACGGTGTGCGCCTCGTTGTGGTCGGCGCAGGCCGCGCTGCTCGTGCTGAACGTCATCGGTGTGCTGGGCGCCCTCTCCGTGGTCGTCTCGCCGCCCTCGCGCGCCTGGCGGTCGGCGCCGCGCGAGGCGCACTGGCTGGGCGCGCTGCGCTCGCCGGGGCTGCTCGCGCTGCTGGGTGCCTTCCTGTCCGTGGGGATGGCGCTGGGATCCATCACCGTGGCGTCCGTGACGTACGCGGACGAGCACGGCGGTGACCATGTGTACGGCTGGCTGATGGCGGGGATCGGGCTGGGTGCCCTGATCGGCGGTATGGCGTACGGGGCGCGGCAGTGGGCCGGTGAGCCCGCGCGGCGACTGCGGGTGCTGGTGGCCCTTCTGGCGGTGTGTTATCTGCCGCTGATGCTGATGCCGGGCGCGGTGGCCATGACGTTGCTCACCGTGGTCGCCGGTCTCTTCCTCGCCCCGGCCATCGCCTGCGCCTTCGTGCTGGTCGACCGGCACGCGCCGCGCGGCACGGTCACGGAGGCGTTCTCCTGGCTGGTGACCACCTTCACCGTCGGCGCGTCGGTCGGAACGGGCCTCACCGGCCCGGTCGTCGAGGCGGGCGGGGCACTGTGGGGATTCGCCGTGCCGGGGGTCGCGGGTGGGGTGTCGCTGCTGGTTTTGATCGCCACCGGACGGGTATTGGCAGTTCCCGCCGGGAGGGCGGTGGTCGCGGCCCGTTCGGAAAATGATCCAAATCGTGCCGTCGAACCTCGTTTCAGCTCGGGGGATCGGGCGTAATGTTCCCTCATGGACCGCCGCATTTTCGGGCTGGAGAACGAGTACGGCGTCACGTGCACGTTCAGGGGACAGCGCCGCCTGTCGCCTGACGAGGTGGCGCGGTACCTCTTCCGCCGTGTCGTGTCATGGGGCCGAAGCAGCAATGTCTTTCTGCGGAACGGCGCCCGCCTCTATCTCGACGTGGGGTCGCATCCGGAATACGCAACGCCGGAATGTGACAACGTGACCGAACTGGTCACCCACGACAAGGCCGGCGAGCGCATTCTCGAGGGACTCCTGGTGGACGCCGAACGACGCCTGCACGAGGAGGGAATCGCGGGCGACGTCTACCTCTTCAAGAACAACACCGACTCCGCCGGCAACTCCTACGGCTGCCACGAGAATTATCTGGTGACCCGGCACGGGGAGTTCTCGCGGCTCGCGGACATCCTCATTCCGTTCCTGGTGACCAGGCAGTTGCTGTGCGGCGCCGGCAAGGTGCTGCAGACGCCGCGCGGCGCCGTGTACTGCGTCAGCCAGCGGGCCGAGCACATCTGGGAGGGCGTCTCCTCGGCGACGACCCGCTCGAGGCCCATCATCAACACGCGCGACGAGCCGCACGCGGACGCCGAGCGCTACCGCCGGCTGCACGTCATCGTGGGCGACTCGAACATGTCCGAGACGACCATGCTGCTCAAGGTCGGCGCCACCGACCTGGTGCTGCGCATGATCGAGGCGGGCACCGTCATGCGTGACCTCACCCTGGAGAACCCGATCCGGGCGATCCGCGAGGTCAGCCACGACATCACCGGGCGCAGGAAGGTGCGTCTGGCCAGCGGCCGGGAGGCCTCCGCACTGGAGGTGCAGCGCGAGTACTACGAGAAGGCGGTGGACTTCTGCGAGCGGCGCGGCATCCGCACCGGCACCGTCGAGCAGGTGCTGGAGCTGTGGGGCCGTACGCTGGATTCGATCGAGGCCGAGGACCTCGACCGCATCGGCACCGAGATCGACTGGGTCATGAAGTACAAGCTCCTCGAGCGGTACCGGGCCAAGCACAACATGACGATGTCGCACCCGAGGGTCGCGCAGATAGACCTCGCCTACCACGACATCCACCGTCGGCGGGGTCTGTACTACCTGCTGGAGAAAAAGGGACAAGCGGCCCGGATCTGCAACGATTTGAAGATCTTCGAGGGCAAGTCCGTTCCGCCGCAGACCACTCGGGCCCGGCTGCGGGGCGACTTCATCCGACGGGCCCAGGAACAGCGCCGCGACTTCACCGTCGACTGGGTGCACCTCAAGCTCAACGACCAGGCCCAGCGCACGGTGTTGTGCAAGGACCCGTTCCGTTCGGTGGACGAGCGGGTGGAGAAGCTGATCGCCGGAATGTGAGAGACACGTTCCACCAGGGGATCCCAAAATTCCCGGAACGTCACACGGGCGCCGTACGTTACACCGTGCGGCGCCCTTCTCACGCCGTAGAGTTGCGCGGACGCCATCCACAAGATCGATGATTACGAGGCCCCCACCGTGCGCCGACGCTCACTTCTCATTGCCGTTCCCGCTGGACTGGCCACCCTCGCCGCGTGCGGCGACGACAAGTCCGACTCGGGCAAGGCCAGCGACAGCGCGTCACCCTCGGCGCCTCGGACGTCCGCGGCGCCGTCGCCGAAGATCGTCGACGGACCGCTGCCGGCGATCACGGCGGGCACGAAGTTCGGAGAGAAGCCGACGATCGCCAAGGGCAGCGGGGACCCCTCCAAGGACCTCGCGGTCAAGACGGTCATCGCGGGCGGCGGCAGGACGGTCGCGGAGAACGACTTCATCGTGGCCCACTACCTGGGCCAGGTGTGGAGCACCGCGAAGGTGTTCGACAACTCCTACGACCGCAAGAGCCCGCTGGCCATCCAGCTCGCCCAGGGCACCATCATCGACGGCTGGCGGTACGCGCTGACCGGCAAGAAGACCGGCAGCCGCGTCCAGATGGCCGTCCCGCCCACGTGGGGGTACGGCGAGCAGGGCAACGAGCAGGCGGGCATCAAGGGCACCGACACGCTGGTGTTCGTGGTCGACGTGCAGGACACGTTCAACGCCAAGAGCTCCGCCAAGGGCACCGAGGTGGCCCAGGACGACACAGACCTGCCCAAGGTCGGCACCAACACCGACGGCAAGGCCCCCTCCGTCGAGGTGCCCGACGCGGACGCCCCGAAGAAGCTCGTGTCGAGCTACGTCATCGAGGGCGACGGCGAGGAGGTCGGCGCCGAGAACAGCGTCCTCGTGCAGTACAAGGGCGTGCTGTGGGACGGCGGCAAGGAGTTCGACTCCACGTACGACCGGGGTCAGCTGACGTCGTTCTCGCTGCAGCAGGTCGTCAAGGGCTGGGCGCAGGGACTGACCGGCAAGAAGGTCGGCAGCCGGGTCCTCATCGTCATCCCGCCGGAGCTGGGCTACGGCGACAACCCGCCGCAGGACAGCGGCATCAAGAAGGACTCGACACTGGTCTTCTCGGTGGACATCCTCGCGAAGCTGTGACGCCGTGAGGATGTAAGACTGTGCGTGTTCGCCTTTCCGCAGACAAGCAGGAGCGTTAGACGTGAGCATCGACAAGCCCGAGATCGACTTCCCGGGCGGCGAGCCCCCGGCGGACCTCGAGATCAAGGACATCTGGGAGGGCGACGGCGAGGTGGCGCAGGCGGGCCAGACCGTCACCGTGCACTACGTCGGCGTGGCTTTCAGCACGGGCGAGGAGTTCGACGCCAGCTGGAACCGTGGCACCCCGTTCCGCTTCCCGCTGGGCGGCGGCCGGGTCATCAAGGGCTGGGACCAGGGCGTGCAGGGCATGAAGGTCGGCGGTCGCCGTCAGCTGACCATCCCCGCCCACCTCGCCTACGGCAACCAGAGCCCCACCCCGGCGATCAAGCCCGGTGAGACCCTGATCTTCGTGGTCGACCTGCTCGGCGTCTGATCCGACCGGAGTCGATCGTCCAGGGCCCATGCCTGTCCGGGCATGGGCCCTCGGCTTTTACCGCGCCACCTCGGAGCGGTACGGTCATCGCTCGTAAGCACCATAGGGAGGCGAAGCGGGTCGATGGCCATTGCCAAGGCCGAGCGGCTGATGAATCTGGCGCTGTGTCTGCTCGGGACGCGGCGACCGCTCAGCAAGCGCGAGCTGCGCGAGTCGATCGAGGCCTATCTCGAAGCGGGCTCGGACGACTCCTTCAACCGCATGTTCGAGCGCGACAAGGACGACCTGCGCGAACTCGGACTGGTCATCGAGACCGTGGAGAACCTCGACGGCGAGGTCGGCTATCTGGCCCGCCGTGACAGCAACCGGCTGCCGCCCATCACCCTCGACGCCGAGGAGGCCGCCGCCCTCGGGCTCGCCGCCAAGGTGTGGCAGCAGGCCCGGCTCGCCGGAGCGGCCAGCGGCGCCCTGCAGAAACTGCGCGCGGCCGGCCTCCCCGAGGACGTCGACCCGTACGGCGCCCATGGCGCGCTGGAGCCGCGCATCCCCGTGCACGAGGCCGCGTTCGAGCCGCTGATGCTGGCCTGCCGCGATCGCCGGCCGGTCGTCTTCGACTACCGCAAGGCCAGCGCGGCCCAGCCCGGACAGCGGCACGTCGAACCGTGGGCACTGGAGTGCTGGCGCGGCCACTGGTACCTGGCCGGCTGGGACCGCGACCGGGGCGCCGAGCGGGTCTTCCGGCTCTCCCGGATCACCGGGAAGGTGCGCTCGCGCAGCGGCCGGTTCACCGTCCCGGTTCCGGACGTCGTCACCGTGCGGGAGACCGTGGCGAGCTGGGCCGGGGAGAGTGCCGACCGCTCGGCGCGCATCCGGCTGCGCTCCGACGCCGGTTACCCCCTTCGGGCGAAGGCCACCGTGGTGCGGGAACTCGGCGACGGCTGGGACGAGTTGGAGATTCCGTACGGGCACGGCCTGGACGCCTGGCTGGTGGAGTTCGGACCCGACGTGGTGGTCCTGGCCCCCGCCGAGCTGCGGGCCGACGTGATGGACCGGCTGCGTGCCGTGGCCAAGGGCTGAGGGGGAGCGGACAAGAACGTGGCAGGCAAACCGGTCAGGCCCGTGAACGCCATCGACCAGACCCGGCGGATGCTGTCCCTGGTGACGTATCTGCGGGAGCGCCCCGGCGCCCGGATCGAGGACGTGGCGCGCGCCTTCGGCATCACCGAGGACGAGCTGGTCTCCGACCTCGATGTGCTGCCCATGTGCGGCACCAGCTTCCGCGGCGGCGATCTGCTGGACATCGACACCGACGGCGAGCGCATCTGGTGGCACAACCCGGCCGCCCTCGGCGCGGAGGCCGCCGAGCCGCTGCGGCTCGCCGCCGACGAGGCCACCGCGCTGCTGGTCGCCGCCCGTGCCGTGGCCACGCTGCCCGGGCTGCGCGAGGGCGACCGGCAGGCGCTGCTGCGGGCCACCGCGAAGGTGGAGACCGCGGCCGGTGAGACGGCCGGTGCCAGCTCCCGGCTCTCGGTGACCTTCGAGTCCGAGGGCGGCGTCTTCGCGGACGTCGACCGGGCCATCGCCGAGCGCCGCAGACTGTGGATCCGCTACTACTCGCCCGCGCGCGACGAGGTCACCGAGCGGGAGATCGACCCCATCCGTCTGGTCAGCGTCGGGCACACGTACGTCGAGGCCTGGTGCCGGCGCTCCGAGGCACGACGCACCTTCCGGCTCGACCGGGTCGCCGAGATCCGCATCCTCGACGAGCCGTCCGCGCCGCCCGAGGTCGAGCTGCGGGACCTGTCGGAAGGGCTGGTGCAGCCCGCGGCCGAGGACCCCGAGGTCGTGGTCGAGGTCGGACCGGGCGGGCGCTGGGTCGCCGAGTACTACCCGCACGACAGCGCGGACGAGCTTCCCGAGGGCGGGCTGCGTATCACCCTGCGCACGCCCGACCCGGCCTCGCTCAGACGGCTGGCCCTACGGCTCGGCCGCGACGGCCGCATCGTCGAGCCGCACGCGCTGGCCGACAGCGCCCGGCAGGCGGCCCGCGAGGCGCTCGCGGCGTACGACGGGGTCGAGGCGGCCGGACGACCGGGGCCGCACGGACAGGACGACAGGCAGGAGCGAGGGCTTTGAGCGAGTCGGTGACGTCCGGTGCGCGGACCATGACGGCGGCGTCCGCGTTCGCGGGGATGAGGAGCGTGGCCCCGGTGATGTTCCGGGCGGGCTGCCCGGACTGCCGGGAGCGCTTCGAGCTCACCGCGAGCGCGCTGCGCCTGGCCATCGGCGCCAGCAGCCGCACCACCTTCTACTCCTTCACCTGCCCCGAGTGCGGGGCGGCCGTCCGCAAGCCGGCGGGGGAGCGGATCGTGGAGCTGCTCACCGGCGGCGGGGTCCGGACGCTGCGGCTGCACTCGACCGTCTAGGCTCGCCCTCATGTTCTGGCCGATGTTCGCGGTTGCCGTGGGGTTCCTGGGTCTGCTGGTGCTCGGGGTGCTCGCCGTCCGGGTCTTCGTCGAGGCGGAACGGCTCGGCAGGCAGGTCACGGACTCGGCGCGCCGTATCAGCCGCGCCGCGGAGGACCTGGAGCACGCGGCGGCCGCCGCGACCCGCTCCGCCGAGTCCCTCTGAGTGGTCCCGGCCACCCCCGGCGCGGCTTCGCCCTGTCACCTTGCGGGTTCCGGCAGGTACGCTGCTGATCGCGGCCCGGAGAACGAGGCCCGGATCGCGGACGGGAGTACGCACGGGGATTGCCGGACGTTTACCCCTGAGCGTTACGATCGCTGCCAGCACCGTCGTTCGGACGCATGTCCGACCGGTCGGACAGCCACCCACCCAACCGCCTCGGTGAGAAGGTAAAGACTTATGGGACGGCTCGGACCCACCGAGATCATTCTGATCCTCGTCGTCGTCATCCTGCTGTTCGGCGCGAAGAAGCTTCCGGACATGGCGCGGTCGCTCGGCAAGTCCGCGCGCATCCTCAAGAGCGAGGCCAAGGCGATGAAGGACGAGAACAAGTCCTCCGCCCCGGCCGACCCGCCGGCCACCGGCGAGCAGCCCCCGGCGCAGCGCACCATCCAGGCGGCCCCCGGTGACGTGACCAGCTCCCGCCCGGTCACCGAGCCGACGGACACGACCAAGCGCTGACGCAGGGCCGGTGATCTCCGGCCCGCCGCACGAGATGGGAACGTGGGTTGCCCAAGTCTGCCCGCAAAGAGGAGAGGGATCCCGAGGGGCGCATGCCCCTTGTGGAACACCTGCGTGAGCTGCGCAACCGGCTCGCCAAGGCTGTGCTCGCGATCGTCGTGGTGATGATCGTGGCCGCGTTCTACAGCGAGCAGCTCATGCAGTTCCTCGCGGAGCCGGTGCCGAAATGTGAGGACCTGGCGAACAGCGACGGCGGCAACTGCGCCATCGTCTCCTTCAACACTCTGACATCGCCGTTCACCACGACGATCAAGGTGAGCCTCATGGCCGGCCTGATCGTCTCCAGCCCTGTGTGGCTCTACCAGCTCTGGGCCTTCATCGCCCCCGGGCTGCACAAGCACGAGAAGAAGTACACCTACGCCTTCGTCTCGGCCGCGGTTCCGTTGTTCGTCGGCGGCGCCTACCTGTCGTACGTCATCCTCCCCGTCAGCATCAAGGTGCTGCTCAGCCTCACACCCGGGGGATCGGCCAACATCCTCTCGCTCGACGAGGTCCTCGACTTCACCATCAGGATGGTGCTGGTCTTCGGCCTGGCCTTCGAGCTTCCCCTGCTGCTCATCATGCTGAACATGGTCGGCATCGTCTCCGGCCGCCGCATGATCGGCTGGTGGCGCGGTGTCGTCATGGGCGTCTTCGTCTTCGGCGCGGTCGCGACACCCACCACCGACCCGGTGGGGATGATCGCGCTCTCCGGACCGATCGTCGTCCTCTACTTCGTCGCTGTGGCGATCTCGCTGCTCAACGACAAACGGCGCGCCCGCAAGGAGTCCCAGGGCCCCGCCGACGACGAGGCGTCCGAGCTGGATCTCACACCCGAGTCCATCGAACCGGTGGAGCCCGTGGCCGCCCTGCCCGAGCAGGCGACCAGGGACCGGGTCAACGGTTATGACGACGTGACCTGAAGACCGGGCCGCAACTCGTAGGGTCACTCCCGTGACCAGCGAGATCACCCTCTTCGTCAACCCCACCGCGGGCCGCGGCC
Organism: Streptomyces sp. NPDC020731; assembly: GCF_044334705.1. Lineage (NCBI taxonomy): Bacteria > Bacillati > Actinomycetota > Actinomycetes > Kitasatosporales > Streptomycetaceae > Streptomyces > Streptomyces sp. NPDC020731. The sequence continues at coordinate 65,658 of NZ_JBIRTN010000013.1, read as the reverse complement.
GGGGCGCCCGCGCGGCGCGGCCGGCCGCTTCCGCGTTGCGGGACGCCGGCTTCTCGGTGCGGACCGTGCTCGGCGACGACCCGCAGGACGCCCTCGACCGGGCGCGCGCCGCCGTCGAGGAGGGCACCGGCGCCCTGATCGCCGTCGGCGGCGACGGCATGGCGAACCTCGCCCTGCAGGCCGTCGTCGGCACCGGCACCCCGTTCGGGCTGGTCGCCGCCGGAACCGGCAACGACTTCGCCCGCGCGCTCGGCATGCCCCTGCGGGAACCGGCCGCGGCCGGCCGGATGATCGCCGACGCCCTCAAGTGCGGCCGGGTCCGCGACATCGACCTCGGCCGGGTCGGCGACCGCTGGTTCGGCGCCGTGCTCGCCTCCGGCTTCGACTCCCGGGTCAACGACCGCGGCAACCGGATGCGGCTGCCCCTCGGGCGCCTGAAGTACGACGTCGCCATGGTCGCCGAGCTGGCCGCCTTCCGCCCGCTGCCGTACCGGATCACCCTCGACGGGGGCGAGGTCCGCGAGGTCGAGGCGACCCTGGTGGCCGTCGGGAACGGGCCGTCGTACGGCGGCGGCATGCGGATATGCCCCGGAGCGGATCTCACCGACGGGCTGTTCGACATCACGGTGGTGGGCGAGTGCAGCCGGGCCACGCTGCTGCGGGTGTTCCCGAGGGTCTACCGGGGGACGCACGTCGGCCATCCCGCGATCACCGTGCTGCGGGCGGCGAGTGTGGAGCTGGTCGCCGACCAGGTCACCGGCTACGCGGACGGGGAGCCGGTCGGGCCGCTGCCGCTGACCGCGCGGTGCGTACCGGGCGCCCTGCGGGTCGTCGGCCCCTGAACCGGGCGGCCCCGCTGCTCACAGGGACGGTTCCGGATAATGATCGTCCTGTTGTCGGTGCGGCCCGGTACGCTCGAAAGCACGATGACAGAGGACCTCTCACCGGCCGAGCGGTACGCGGCAGCACGCAGGCGCGCTGCCGAGCAGGCCACCTCGCTCGCTTCCTTCCGCGAGATGTACGACTTCGGCCTCGACCCCTTCCAGATCGAGGCCTGCCAGGCGCTCGAGACGGGGAAGGGCGTACTGGTCGCCGCGCCCACCGGATCCGGCAAGACGATCGTCGGCGAGTTCGCCGTCCACCTCGCCCTCCAGCAGGGCAAGAAGTGCTTCTACACGACACCCATCAAGGCGCTGTCGAACCAGAAGTACGCCGACCTGTGCCGTCGCTACGGCACCGACAAGGTCGGCCTGCTCACCGGCGACAACAGTGTCAACTCCGACGCCCCGGTGGTCGTGATGACCACCGAGGTGCTGCGGAACATGCTGTACGCCGGGTCTCAGACCCTCCTCGGCCTCGGCTACGTGGTGATGGACGAGGTGCACTACCTCTCCGACCGCTTCCGCGGTGCCGTCTGGGAGGAAGTGATCATCCACCTCCCCGAGTCCGTGACCCTGGTCTCCCTGTCGGCGACGGTGTCGAACGCGGAGGAGTTCGGCGACTGGCTGGACACCGTCCGCGGCGACACCCAGGTGATCGTCTCCGAGCACCGGCCGGTGCCGCTGTTCCAGCACGTGCTCGCCGGCCGCCGGATATACGACCTGTTCGAGGAGGGGGAGGGCCGCAAGAAGGCTGTCAACCCGGACCTCACGCGCATGGCACGCCTGGAGGCGAGCCGCCCGTCCTGGGGCGACCGCAAGCGCGGGCGGGGCAACATGCGCGAGGCGGACCGGGAGCGGGAGCGCAGACAGCGCTCCCGGGTGTGGACGCCGAGCCGGCCGGAGGTCATCGAGCGGCTGGACGCCGAGGGCCTGCTGCCCGCGATCACCTTCATCTTCAGCCGCGCCGCCTGCGAGGCCGCCGTCCAGCAGTGCCTGTACGCGGGTCTGCGGCTCAACGACGAGGAGGCGCGGGCGAAGGTCCGCTCCCTCGTCGAGGAGCGCACCTCCTCCATCCCGGCCGAGGATCTGCACGTCCTGGGCTACTACGAGTGGCTGGAGGGCCTGGAGCGCGGCATCGCGGCCCACCACGCGGGCATGCTGCCGACGTTCAAGGAGGTCGTCGAGGAGCTCTTCGTACGCGGTCTGGTGAAGGCCGTGTTCGCGACCGAGACCCTCGCCCTGGGCATCAACATGCCCGCCCGCTCGGTCGTCCTGGAGAAGCTCGTCAAGTGGAACGGCGAGCAGCACGCCGACATCACCCCCGGCGAGTACACCCAGCTGACCGGCCGGGCCGGCCGGCGCGGCATCGACGTCGAGGGTCACGCGGTCGTGCTGTGGCAGCGCGCCATGAACCCCGACCACCTGGCGGGACTGGCCGGCACGCGCACGTATCCGCTGCGCTCCAGCTTCAGGCCGTCGTACAACATGGCGGTCAACCTGGTCGAGCAGTTCGGCCGGCACCGCTCGCGCGAGCTCCTCGAGACGTCCTTCGCGCAGTTCCAGGCGGACAAGTCGGTCGTGGGCATCTCCCGGCAGGTGCAGCGCAACGAGGAAGGGCTCGAGGGCTACAAGGCCTCCATGACCTGCCACCTCGGTGACTTCGAGGAGTACGCGCGGCTGCGCCGCGAGCTGAAGGACAGGGAGACCGAGCTGGCCCGGCAGGGCACGGCGCAGCGCCGCGCGGAGGCCGCCGTCGCGCTGGAGAAGCTCAAGCCCGGTGACGTCATCCACGTACCCACCGGCAAGTACGCGGGGCTGGCGCTGGTCCTCGACCCGGGGCTGCCGGCGGGCCGCTCCAACGGCCACCGCGGCTTCGAGCAGCACGACGGTCCGCGCCCGCTGGTGCTGACCGCGGAGCGGCAGGTGAAGCGGCTGGCGTCGATCGACTTCCCGGTGCCGGTCGAGGCGCTGGAGCGGATGAGGATCCCGAAGTCCTTCAACCCGCGTTCCCCGCAGTCCCGCCGGGACCTCGCCTCCGCGCTGCGCACCAAGGCCGGGCACATCGCGCCGGAGCGGCATCACAAGAAGCGTGCCCAGGCGGCCGACGACCGGGAGATCGCGCGGCTGCGCACGGCGCTGAGGGCGCACCCGTGCCACGGCTGCCAGGACCGTGAGGACCACGCCCGCTGGGCCGAGCGCTACCACAGGCTGCTGCGCGACACCTCGCAGCTGGAGCGGCGCATCGAGGGCCGGACGAACACCATCGCCCGCACCTTCGACCGGATCGTCGCGCTGCTGACCGAGATGGACTATCTGCGTGGCGACGAGGTCACCGTGCACGGCAAGCGGCTGGCCCGGCTGTACGGTGAACTCGACCTGCTGGCCAGCGAATGCCTGCGCGAGGGCGTCTGGGAGGGGCTCGCCCCCGCCGAACTCGCCGCGTGCGTGTCGGCGTTGGTGTACGAGGCCCGGGCCGCCGACGACGCGATGGCGCCCAAGCTGCCCTCGGGCAGGGCGAAGGCGGCACTCGGCGAGATGGTCCGCATCTGGGGCCGGCTGGACGCCCTGGAGGAGGATTTCCGGATCAGTCAGACCGAGGGCGTGGGCCAGCGCGAGCCCGACCTCGGCTTCGCCTGGGCCGCCTACATGTGGGCGTCGGGCAAGGGCCTGGACGAGGTGCTGCGCGAGGCGGAGATGCCGGCCGGCGACTTCGTGCGCTGGTGCAAGCAGGTCATCGACGTGCTGGGGCAGATCTCGGCCGCCGCGCCGTCCGCCGAGGGTTCGACGGTCGCCAAGAACGCCCGCAAGGCGGTCGACGGACTGCTGCGCGGCGTGGTCGCCTACTCGTCCGTGGGCTGAACCGCCCGGACCGGAGCCTCGGAGAAGCCCGGCGCGCCCCGTGCGCGCCGGGCTTCCGCCTTCCGTGCGCCCTCACCAGGGAGCGTCACCGCCCGGGTTCGTGGGCAGGAGCATGGAGTCCGGGACCTTCCTCACCCGTGACGGTGAGTGCTTTTCGTACGCCCGGGCGCAGTGACACGCTGTGTTCGAACAGCCGCTCAGCGTATAAACGACCTGAGCGTACTCCTGCCCCAGGGGTCGTTTCCGGCACTTGCTGAATATGACATGGCGATGATCCTGTCGGACTAGGCTCGCCCGCAGCGCACCGAGTTGAGATGAATTCGTGCGCTTGTTCCCCTATGTGTATCTTCCCCGACCGTCAGACGATTCGTTTCAGAGGGCTCACATGGCGAGTGTCCAACTTTCCTACACGCGTGTGCTGTTGCTGCCGGCCATAGTGATGGCCGCGGCGACCGGAGCCGCCGTCGCCCTGGTGACGGAGCCCGCCCGGATCGCCGTCGGCGTGTGCGGCGCCGTCGCGACCCTGCTGGTGACCGCCGCCGCGACCGAGGCGGTGCGCCGCGGCCGGGTCCTGCGGGAGGCGCGGGCCGAGCACGAACGTCACCGTGCGTATCTGGAGTCCCGGATCGCCGCCCACGACACGGAGACGGACTACTTCATCCGCCAGGTCGCCCCCGCGGCCCTGGACTACCTGCACAGCGGGAACGAACCCGATGAGGTGCTGCGCGCCCTGCCCCGGCTCAACCCGGCCTGGAGCGATCTGCCGAAGTACCAGCTCCAGATGCTGCGGACGATGCTCAAGATCATTGACGACGAGGAGAACCTGCGCGATTCCGCCCAGCGCTCCTTCGTCAGCATCGCCCGCCGCGTCCAGGCGATCGTCCACCAGCAGGCCAAGGAACTCCGCGAGATGGAGGAGGACCACGGCCGCAACCCCGAGGTCTTCGACGACCTGCTGCGCATCGACCACGGCACCGCGCTGATCGGCCGCCTCGCCGACTCCATCTCCGTCCTCGGCGGTGGCCGTCCCGGACGCCAGTGGCCCAAGCCCGTCGCGCTCTACAGCGTGCTGCGCGGTGCCATGTCCCGCATCCTCGAGTACCGCCGCATCGACCTGAAGTCGATCGCCAAGGTCAACATCAAGGGCATCTACGTCGAGCCGGTCATCCACGCCGCCGCCGAGCTCCTCGACAACGCCACCCGCTACTCGCCGCCGACCTCCAAGGTGAGCGTCACCGCCACGGAGGTGCAGACCGGCGTCGCCATCGAGATCGAGGACGCCGGCGTCAGCCTCGACGAGCAGGCCCGCGCCCGCATCGAAGGCATCCTCGAACTGGCCCAGAAGGGCTCCGACCTCCAGGAGATCGGGGAGAACCCGCGCCTCGGCCTCGCCGTCGTCGGCCGGCTCTGCACCGCGTTCAACATGCAGGTATCGCTGCGCGCCTCCGCCTACGGCGGCGTCCGCGCCGTCCTCGTCGTGCCCAGCGAGATGATCACCGACCAGCCCGGCGTCGGCCTCGCCCACGGCATCGGGGCGACCTCCGTGCCCCGCCCGGTCGACGCCCTGCCGGGCCCGGAGCGCACTCCCAAGAAGCGTCGCCCCACCAGTCCCCGCATCCCCGACACGGTCTCCCTGGAGGACGACGTCCCCGAGGTCACCGAGTGGACCGCGGGCGGACTGCCGCAGCGCCGCAGCCGGGTGAAGACCCCGATCACCCAGCGGTACGCCGAGCAGGCGGCCGCCGAACGGGCCGAACAGGAGGCCAGGGAACGGGGCGAGGAGTACCACGACATCTGGGCCAGGCCCGAACCCGAGAAGAAGAAGCAGGACGACCGCGAGCCCGGGCTGTGGGTCGACGCCTTCTGGGAGGGCATGAAGAAGGGCCTCGACCCCGGCGTCCACACCACCGACTTCACCCGGAACCCGACCGCCTACCTGCATCTCATCAACGAACCGGCCCGCACCGAGGCCGATGACGAGGGGGACCTCAAGTGATCCAGCAACGAGCCAACTTCGACTGGATGCTCAAGGAGCTCGCCGACGGCGTACCCGGCGTCGAGATGATCGTGGTGCTCTCCGCCGACGGTCTGCGCATCGCCCGCCACGGCGGCGAGCCGGACGCCGCCGACCGGGTCGCCGCGGCCTGCGCGGGCGTACAGAGCCTCGCCGGGGCCGTCGCCCAGGAACTCCCGTACGGCAACGGCGAGATGAAGCTGGTGCTCATCGAGATCGACGAGGGCTACTTCTATCTGATGGCGGCCGGCGCCAACGCCTATCTCGCGGTGCTCTCCGACATGACCTGCGAACCGGGCCGCATGGGCGGCATGATGCGCGACCTCGTCGTCCGCATCGGCGCCCATCTGACCAGTCCGCCCCGACGGAACGGGCAGACCGTATGACTCCTCCGCAACGCCAGAGGCGCTTCCCCCAGGACGGTCCCCCTCCGCAGTCGGCCGAGCCGGCCAGGAAGGAGGGTGAGGGGGGCAACCCGGAACGGTTGTACGTCGTCGCCGGACCGGACGGCGAACGTGCGGACATCGATCTCGTCACGCTGATCGTGGCCGGCTCCCCGGATCCCCCGCCCTCCGCCACCCCCGAGCAGGCGGCGCTGCTCCGGCTCTGTGCCGCCCCCCTGTCCGTGGCCGAACTGTCGGCCTATCTCAACCTGCCGTTCAGTGTGGTGACCGTGCTGCTCACCGAGATGCTGGCGGCGGAACTGGTCCAGGCGCGTCTCCCGATCGTCCGCAAGGCGCTGCCCGACCGTTCCCTTCTCGAAGCGGTGATGCATGGACTTCAAAGGCTCTGAGACCATCCCGGGCCCCCGCGCCGAGGACCAGTTGCCGCACACGGCACAGGCCGCGGTGAAGATCGTGATCGTGGGTGGATTCGGGGTCGGCAAGACGACCATGGTCGGCTCGGTCAGCGAGATCAAACCGCTGACCACCGAGGAGACCATGACGCAGGCCGGCATCGGGGTCGACGACAACTTCGGTTCCGCGTCCAAGACGGCCACCACGGTCGCCATGGACTTCGGCCGCATCAAGATCACGGACCAGCTGGTGCTGTACCTGTTCGGCACCCCCGGCCAGGAGCGCTTCTGGTTCCTGTGGAACGGGCTGTTCGAGGGGGCGCTCGGCGCGGTCGTGCTGGTCGACACCCGCCGCCTCGAAGTCAGCTTCGACGTCATGGGGCGGCTGGAGGAGCGCGGTGTGCCGTTCGTCGTCGCGGTCAACTCCTTCCCGGACGGCCCGCGTTACCCCGTCGCGGACCTGCGGTCCGCCCTCGACCTGTCCGAGCAGATCCCCATCGTGGACTGCGATGTGCGGCGCCGCGCCTCCAGCCGTGACGTGCTGATGACCCTGATGCGGTTCCTGCACTCGCTCGCCATGACGGGCTCGCTCACCTGACCCCGGGATCCCTCCCGCCCCCAGACCCCGCTTTCCCCCCTCGGAGCGACCACTGTGACGCCTGAACCCCACTCCCCGACGGGAGACTTCCCGGCCGGAACGGACACCCCCCGGTCCGGCCCGCCCCCCGGCTGCCCCGCGCACGGCCCGGGCCCCGGCGGGCTGAGCCGGCTGCACGAGTCGGAGGACCTGAAGAAGCTGTACGAGAAACTGCGGGCCGAGCACGGAGCGGTGGCACCCGCGCTGGTCCACGACGACGTGCCGGTGTGGGTGGTCCTGGGCCACGCCGAGAACCAGCAACTGGTGCGCAGCCCCGCGCAGTACTGCAAGGACAGCCGGATCTGGTCCGCGCTCGGAGAAGGCCTGGTCAAGCCCGACCACCCGCTGATGCCGCACATCGCCTGGCAGCCGATGTGCGCCCACGCCGAGGGCGACGAGCACCGGCGGCTGCGCGGCGCCCTCGACGCCGCCGTGGCGGCCACCGACTTCCGAAGCCTGCGCCGGCACGTCAACCGCAGCGTCCAGCGCGTCGTCAACCGGTTCTGCGAGGCGGGCGAGGCCGACCTGGTCGGCCAGTACGCCGAGCATCTGCCGATGGCCGTGATGTGCCACGTCCTCGGCATGCCCGACGAGTACGACGACCGGATCGTCGAGGCCGCCCGCGACATGATCAGGGGCACCGAGACCGCGATCGCCAGCAACGCCTACGTCATGGAGGCCCTGGAACGCCTCACGGCCCGCAGCCGGGCCCAGCCGCTGGACGACTTCGCCGGCCACCTCGTCAGGCACCCGGCCGGGCTGACCGACGAGGAGGTCAGCCAGCACCTCAGAGTGGTGCTCATCGCCGCCTACGAGGCCACCGCCAACCTCCTCGCCAACGTGCTGCGCCAGGTGCTGATCGACCCGCGCTTCCGCTCCCAGCTCAACGGCGGTCAGATGACCGTGCCTCAGGGGGTGGAGCAACTGCTCTGGGACGAGCCGCCGTTCAGCACCATCTTCGCCTACTTCGCCAAGCAGGACACGGAGCTCGGCGGCCAACGCATCCGCAAGGGTGACGGACTGCTGTTCGCGCCCGCGCCGGCCAACGTCGATCCCCGGGTGCGTCCCGACCCGTCCGCCGACATGCAGGGCAACCGCTCGCACCTCGCCTTCGGCGGCGGCTCGCACGAGTGCCCCGGCCAGGACATCGGCCGTATCGTCGCCGAAGTCGGTGTCGACGCACTGCTCATGCGGCTGCCCGACGTGGAGCTCAGCGTCGACGAGGAGGAGTTGTCCTTCACCGAGTCCATCGCCTCGCGGCATCTCGTGGAACTGCCCGTCCACTTCACGCCCCGGCCGCAGCAGGACGTGCTGCAGCGGCCCAGCCACGAGAACGACGCGCCCCCGCAGCAGGACTGGCACATCGGCGCGACCCGGCCGACGGCCCCCGCGGCCTCCGCGTCGCCCGAGCCGGGCGTCGAGCCTCCCGCGCCGGTGCCACCGCCTCCGCCGGAGTCGCGCCCGGCCCCGGCGCCGGGCGCCTGGCAGCGCTTCCTGCGCTGGTGGCGCGGCTACTGACCGGCCGCCCACCCCTCGTACGAGGACCATGCCGTGAGCATCCGGCCGCTGGTGAACCGGTGCTCCACGCCCGTCACCGGATCGGTGAACTCCAGCTTCCGCGCCAGTAGTTGCAGCGGACGCCGGAAGTCACCGGCCGGGACGGGGGCGGCCACCTCGGGATACAGCGGATCGCCGAGGATCGGCACGCCCAGGGCGTTCATGTGCACCCGCAGCTGATGGGTCTGCCCGGTGCCGGGCACCAGCCGGTACCGGCCGAGGCCGTCGGCCCGGTGACCGGCGAGCTCGACGCGGGTCAGGGCGTTCGGCTCGCCCTCGACCTCTTCGGCGGTCAGCACCCCGCGCTCCTTCACGATCCGGCTGCGTACGGTCCGGGGCAGGTCCAGCGCCGGGTCGTACGGGGCGACGGCCTCGTACTCCTTGCGCACCAGCCGGTCGCGGAACAGCGTCTGGTAGGCCCCGCGCTCCTCGGGCCGTACCGTGAACAGCACCAGGCCCGCGGTGAGCCGGTCGAGGCGGTGCGCGGCGCCGAGTTCCGGGATGCCCAGCTCACGGCGGAGCCGGGCGAGCGCGGTCTGGGTGACGTGGCTGCCGCGCGGGGTGGTGGCCAGGAAGTGGGGCTTGTCCACGACGACGATGTGCTCGTCCCGGTGGACGACCTCCAGCGGGAACGGCACCGGCACCTCGGCGGGCAGCTCCCGGTGGAACCACAGGAACATGCCGGGCGCGTACGGTGTGTCCGCCGGTACGGCCCGTCCGTCCGCCCCGACGATCAGCCCCGCGGCGAACATCCCGTCCACGACTCCGGGACCGGCCGAGAGCCGCTGCACCAGATGTTCGCGCACCGTGGCCCACCGGGTGCCGGCGGGCAGCCGCACCCGCACCGGGTCCACACCGTCGCGCTGCGGCAGGGGAGAGGGTGGAATCGGCCGTCTGCGTCTCACATCGGGCAAGCGTACGGGGCCGCTCAGCCGTGGTTCCCGGTCGCCCGTTTCAGCTCCGCCTCGATCTCGTGGAGCGGTCTGCCCTCGGCCCGGGCGTACTCGGCCACCGCGAGCCTGACGTCACGGGCGAGGTCGCGCCAGGCCCGCCGGGCGGTCTCCCAGGTGGCGGTCTGGCGCCCGCTCCACTTGGTCCGGTTGGGCGGGCCGTAGACGTCCCGCAGCTGCCGGACCCGGGTGTGCGCCTCGTCCGCCGCGCGCTGCTTGGCCACGAGTTCGTCGAAGGTGTGTGCCACGGGCCCGGATCCTGCGGCAGTGCCCCGCCCCGGCGGGCTCGCCACGCCGCCGTGCCCGGGGCGAGGGGTCACGGTTCCCCCGTCCGGCGGACGTGCGCGGTGTCGGTGCGGGCCGGGGGTGTGCTGCGCGGCCCGGTGTTCGGGAGGTGCCTCGCGCCGGTGTGAGCCGGGGGTGCTCGCGCGGCCCGGCGCCTGCGGGGTGCTTCCCCCCAGAGGGGGTACCCCCAGCCCACCCGTGCCGCCCTGGGGCACCTCCCAGGCCCTTGAGACACTGGGGGGCACGACTGCCCGTGGGATCGGAAGCCCGTGGGAGCGAAGCCCGCGGGAGCGAAAGCCCCTGGGGGCGACAGCCCGTGGGATCGATGGTCCCTGGGAGCGAAGCCCGCGGGAGCGAAAGCCCGCGGAACGATTGCCCGCGGCTCCGTCCCGTCCGTCGGCCGTGGGTGCTCAGGCGGAGGGTTCCGTGCCTTCCTGTTCGGCCTCGACGCGGGCGTTCCAGTCGCGCTTGGAGGCCTGCCAGCCGTCCTCGTCGTGGCCGAGCCGCCAGTAACCGGAGATCGACAGGTCCTCGCGCGAAATGCCGCGCTCCACGCGCAGCAGACGGCGCAGCTCCTTCACGAAGTGGGCCTCGCCGTGGACGAAGGCGTGCACCCGTCCCTCCGGGAAGTCGAGATTCCGGACGGCCTCCACCAGGGCCTCGCCGACGGGCCGGCCGCCGCGGTGCAGCCAGCGGACCTCCACATCGGAGTCGATCTTCTGCTCCTCGTCGGGGCCGGAGATCTCCACGAAGGCGAACGCCCTGGCGCCGTGCGGCAGCGCCTCCAGCGAGCGGGCGATCGCGGGCAGCGCGCTCTCGTCGCCGGCGAGCAGATGCCAGTCGGCGGCCGGGTCGGGCGCGTAGGCACCGCCGGGACCCTGGAACCGCACGACCTCGCCCGGCCGGGCGTTCGCCGCCCAGGGGCCGGCCAGGCCCTCGTCGCCGTGGACCACGAAGTCCAGGGTCAGCTCACGGTGCTCGGCGTCCCACTGACGCACCGTGTACGTCCGGGTCACCGGCCACTGCTCGCGCGGGAACTCCTCGCGGATGCGCTGCAGGTCGAAGGGCTCCGGATACGTCGCCCCCGCGGCCGGGAACAGCAGCTTGACGTAGTGATCGGTGCAGTTGTCCGCCGAGAAGTCGGAGAGCCCCTCACCACCGAGCACCACACGCTGCATGTGAGGGGTCAGCCGCTCGGTGCGGACGACCTCGGCGGTGTGCGGGGCGCGTACCGGTCGCTCTGCCATGAGAAGCCTCCCAGCTACCACAGTTAGGGTTACCTAAGTTAGCACCTCGATCTCGGCCGGCACCTCGTCGGTGGACGGTCCGTCCGGTTCGGTGATGGATGCGGCTCACGCCGAGAGGGTCGTCAGCAGGCGCTGCAGCGAGCCGCCCAGACCCCACCGCGCGGCCAGGGACTCCGTCCCGGCCGGATCGCGCGGCCCGTGCGGCAGCGCCGTGTCGACGTCCGGGAGCGGGACGTCGTCCGCGACCCGGACGACCTTGGGAGCGACCGCGAGATACGGCCGCGCCTCGTCCAGACGCTTGCGCTGCGACGGCGTGAGCCGGGCCTGCCGGTCGTCCACGGCCGCCAGGATCCCGGCCAGGTCGCCGAACTCGGCCAGCAGCTTGGCCGCCGTCTTCTCCCCGATGCCCGGCACGCCCGGCAGGCCGTCGCTCGGATCACCGCGCAGCAGCGCCAGGTCCGCGTACCCCCTGCCGTCCACCCCATACTTCTCGCGCAGCACGGCCTCGTCGGTGACCTGGAGCGTGCCGACGCCCTTCAGCGGATACAGCACGCGCACCCCGCGCGCGTCGTCCACCAGCTGGTACAGATCGCGGTCGCCGGTGACGATGTCGACCGGTCCGCCGGCGCGGGCGGTGAACGTGCCGATCACGTCGTCCGCCTCGTACCCGGCGACCCCCACCCGCGCGATGCCCACCGCGTCGAGCACGCTCTCGATGACCGGCACCTGCGGGGACAGCGTGTCGGGCACCTCCTCCTCGTCCGGGCCCGCCGCGCGCTCCTCGGCGACGCGGTGCGCCTTGTAGGAGGGGATCAGCTCCACCCGCCACTTCGGGCGCCAGTCGGCGTCCATGCAGGCCACCAGGTGGTCGGGGCGGTGGTCCTTGACCAGGCGGTCGATGAAGTCGAGCAGCCCGCGCACGGCGTTCACCGGAGTGCCGTCCGGGGCCCTGACGGACTCCGGGACGCCGAAGTAGGCGCGGAAGTACAGGGAAGCGGTGTCGAGGAGCATCAGTCGTCCGGTCACGTCCCGCATCATGCCGCACACCACTGACAGCGCTCCGCAGAAGCGCGCGGGTGCGCCCCACGCAACACGTTGCGTCCTGCGCCATCAGTGTGAGGCGTCACACGAACAAGTTTGCCCTGTGCGAAACCGGGGAGGCGCGGGCCCGGAGCGATGCCGGTTACAGATTCAACTGTTGTGGGCCGCGTGAGCCGTCCGCCGGACATCGCTTCTGTCATTTGCCGTCGAGACAAGAGGTACGCGTGTCCTCCAGGCTTGAGGCCGAGCATCTGTTCAAGGTGTTCGGCAGACGACCGGACCAGGCGGTCGAACGACTGCGCCAGAAGAAGACCGACCGGGAGGAGCTGCGCGCCGACGGCACCACCGCCGCCGTCATCGACGCCTCGTTCACGGTGGAGCCGGGCGAGATCTTCGTCGTCATGGGCCTGTCGGGCTCCGGCAAGTCCACCCTGCTGCGGATGCTGAACGGCCTGCTCGAGCCCACCGCCGGACACGTGCGCTTCGACGGCCAGGACCTGACCGCGCTGCCCGACCGGGAGCTGCGCAAGGTCCGCTCCAAGAAGATCAGCATGGTCTTCCAGCACTTCGCGCTGTTCCCGCACCGCAGCGTCCGTGACAACGCCGCCTACGGTCTTGAAGTGCAGGGCGTGCCCCGCGCCGAGCGCGAACGCCGCGCCGACGAGGCGCTCGCCCTGTGCGGCCTGGCCGGCTGGGAGAAGTCGTGGCCCGACGAGCTGTCGGGCGGCATGCAGCAGCGCGTGGGGCTCGCCCGCGCGCTCGCCACCGACGCCGACCTGCTGCTGATGGACGAGTCCTTCAGCGCGCTCGACCCGCTGATCCGCCGCGACATGCAGGACCAGCTGATCGAACTGCAGAAGAAGCTGAAGAAGACGATCGTCTTCATCACCCACGACCTCAACGAGGCCATGCGCCTGGGTGACCGGATCGCGGTGATGCGCGACGGCCGCATCGTGCAGATCGGCACCGCGCAGGACATCCTGATCCGTCCCGCCAACGACTACGTCGCCTCCTTCACCCAGGACGTCGACCGCTCCCGCGTGCTCACAGCCGGCGCCGTGATGGAGCGCGAGGTCCGCGGCGACGAGGCCGACTGCGGCTGCGAGACCGCGACGCCCGAGACGCCGTTCACCGACCTGTGCGCGATCAGTGCCCGCGTACCGCACCCCGTGGCGGTGCTGGACAAGGAGGGCACGCTCGTCGGCGTCGTGCCCCGGCAGCGCCTCGTCGGCTTCCTCGGCGACGAGGAGTCCGATCCCGGCGTCTGCGACACCCCGCGGGACAAGGGCGGCGAGAAGGTGATGGCCCGTGCCTAGGATTCCGCTCGGTGACTGGGTCAACAGCGCCGTCGACTGGCTGCTCGCCAACGTCACCTGGCTGTTCGACTTCTTCAAGGCCGTCTTCACCGGCGCCTACGACGGCGTCAACGCCGTCCTCCAGGCCCCCGAACCGCTGATCCTCTGCGGCATTTTCGCGGTGATCGCCTTCTGGCTGCGAGGCACCTTCGCGGGTGTCCTCACCTTCGCCGGCTTCGCCTTCCTGGACTCCCTCGAACTGTGGGAGGACTCGATGGTGACACTGGCGCTGGTCATCGTCGCCACGGTGATCGCGCTGGTCATATCGGTGCCGGTGGGGATCTGGGCGGCCCGCTCGGACCGGGTCAGCGCCGTGGTCCGGCCGGTCCTGGACTTCATGCAGACGCTGCCCGCGATGATCTACCTCATCCCGGCGATCCTGTTCTTCGGGACCGGCTCCGCCCCGGGCATCGTCGCCACCCTGATCTTCGCGCTCGCCCCGGGCGTGCGCATGACCGAGCTGGGCATCCGCCAGGTCGACAAGGAACTGGTCGAGGCGGCCGAGGCGTTCGGCACCACACCCCGCAACACCCTGCTGCGCGTGCAGCTGCCGCTGGCGCTGCCCACGGTGATGGCGGGCGTCAACCAGGTCATCATGCTGGGCCTGTCCATGGCCGCGATCGCCGGCATGGTCGGCACCGGCGGACTCGGCGGCGCGGTCATCGAGGCCATCGGGCAGCTCAACATCGGTCTCGGTGCCGAATCCGGCATCGCCATCGTCATCCTGGCGATCTACCTGGACCGCATGACCAGCGCCCTGGGCACCCAGGTCTCCCCGCTCGGCCGGCGCGCCGCCGCCAAGGCACGTGCCGCGCAGGGACTGAGGATCTGGTCCTACCGGCCCCGCCCGCAGGTCGCCGTGATCGGTGTCGTCGTCCTCGCCCTGGTGGCGGGCGGCATGGGGATCTTCGGCGGCAACGCCGGCGGCTCCGGCACCACCGCCGACGGCGAGAACGTCGGTGAGGGCAAGAAGGTCACCATCGGCTACATCCCCTGGGACGAGGGCGTCGCCTCCACCTTCCTGTGGAAGGAGGTCCTCGAGCAGCGCGGTTTCGAGGTCGAGGCCGAGCAGTTCGAGGCCGGCCCGCTCTACACCGCCCTCGCGCAGGGCAACGTCGACTTCCAGACGGACTCCTGGCTGCCCACCACCCACGAGGCGTACTGGAAGAAGTACGGCGAGCAGCTCGACGACCTCGGCTCCTGGTACGACGAGACCTCGCTGGAGCTGACCGTCCCGGCGTACATGGAGGACGTCGACAGCCTGGAGGACCTCAAGGGCAAGGCGTCCGCCTTCGGCGGGGAGATCACCGGCATCGAGTCCAGCGCCGGCATGATGGGCCTGCTGAAGAGCAAGGTCCTCAAGGAGTACGGCCTGGACAAGGAGTACAAGGTCGTCGACAGCTCCACGCCGGCGATGCTGGCCGAGCTCAAGCGGGCCTACAGCAAGAAGGAACCGGTCGTCGTCACCCTCTGGTCGCCGCACTGGGCGTACAGCGACTACGACCTGAAGAAGCTGAAGGACCCCAAGGGCAGCTGGGGCAAGGGCGACGGCGTGCACACGGTGTCGCGCAAGGGCTTCGCCGGCGACCACCCGACCGTCGGGAAGTGGCTGAAGGACTTCTCGATGACCGAGAAGGAACTCACCGGCCTGGAAGCCGAGATCAACAAGGCAGGCAAGGGCAGGCAGCAGGACGCCGTCCGGACCTGGCTGAAGGACAACCCGGGCATCGTCGACAAGCTGGCCCCGGTGGAGTCCGGCTCGGGCACCACGCCCGCCGAGGCGAAGCGCCCGCTGGACGTGGCCTGGTTCCCCTGGGAGGAGGACGTCGCCGTCACCTACCTGTGGAAGAACGTCCTCGAGCGTCGCGGTTACACGATGAACCTCAAGCAGATGGACGTCGGCCCGGTCTACACCGGCCTCGCCTCCGGTGACCTCGACCTCAACTTCGACGCCTGGCTGCCGTACGCGCAGAAGAACTACTGGGACAAGAGCAAGGACGACCTCACCGACCTGGGCACCTGGTACGAGCCCACCTCGCTGGAGATCGCCGTCCCCTCCTACGTCAAGGACGTCAAGTCCCTGGAGGACCTCAAGGGCAAGGCCGACCTCTTCGACGGGCGGATCATCGGCATCGAGCCGGGCACCGGTGAGATGAACCTGCTCAAGACCGAGGTCATGCCGGGATACGGCCTGGAGGACGAGTACGAGGTCGTCGACGGCTCCACGCCGGCGATGCTGGCCGAGCTCAAGCGGGCTCTCGCCAAGAAGGAGCCCGTCGCGGTCACCCTGTGGTCGCCGCACTGGGCGTACAGCGACTACGAGCTGACCAAGCTGAAGGACCCCAGGAAGGCATTCGGCGAGGGCAACACGATCCGCACCATCGCGAGCAAGAAGTTCCCGGAGCAGTATCCGCAGCTGACCGAGTGGATCAAGGACTTCCGGATGAGCGAGGACGAGCTCGGCACCCTGGAGGCCGAGATCAAGGACCGCGGCCAGGGCCACGAGGAAGAGGCCGTCGCGGCCTGGCTGGAGGAGCACCCGGACATGGTGGAGCGGATGACCCCGCGGTAACCGCCGTACCGGCCGCCTCCCGAGGGGCGGGCCCGGACCCGCACCTGACGGCGCGGCCGGGCCCGCCCCTCGGGCATGTCCGGAGCCGGGCGGGAACACGGTAGGAATCCGGACAACCACGCAGCGCGATGTCCTCCCCGGACCTCCCCGTGACCTTCCGCCGGGCGAGGGGAACAATGGCGGGAACACCCCTTATCGCGCACGGGAGGAACCGAGGGGCCCGGCAGGGCGACTGGCGCGAACTGGCGGGTCGGCGCCGGTCGCGTGCGACGGCGACGTGACAGGCGCCTGAAACGGTTTGCCGAACATGCGTAGGGTGCAGACAACTCACGACGAGGAGTGCGCCGGGTCGGCGGCGCACGGGGTGCGGGACGATCGGCGGAGGAGGGAGCCGGAGCGATGGGCGATCACAAGGAACAGCCCTTGCGGGTGGGCGCGGCCGTGCGGCGGCGACGCCGCGCGCTGGACCTCACCCTCGCCGTCGTGGCCGAGCGCAGCGGCCTGTCGGTCCCGTTCCTCAGCCAGATCGAGAACGAGCGGGCGCGTCCCAGCCAGAGCTCCCTGGAGAAGGTCGCCGACGCGCTGCGCACCACCGCCGTGGAGCTCCTCGCGGCCGCCGACCCGGCGTGCAGTGTGGACGTCGTCCGCGTCGAGGGCACCGAGCCGTGGGGGGAACCGCACGTGCGCTCCCTGGTGCGCGGTCACCACCAGATGTACGCCTCCGAGTTCACCGGCGACCATGACGCCGGCCGCGAACTCCAGTTCCGCAACGACCAGTTGATGTATGTGGCGGACGGCGCCGTGGAGATCGAGGCGGAGGGCCGCGCGTACCGTCTCGGCCGCGGCGACACCCTGTACCTCACCGGAGGCGTCCGGC
Organism: Streptomyces sp. NPDC020731; assembly: GCF_044334705.1. Lineage (NCBI taxonomy): Bacteria > Bacillati > Actinomycetota > Actinomycetes > Kitasatosporales > Streptomycetaceae > Streptomyces > Streptomyces sp. NPDC020731. The sequence continues at coordinate 48,587 of NZ_JBIRTN010000013.1, read as the reverse complement.
ACCGCTGGCGGGCCACGGTCCCGGAGACACGACTGCTGGTCGTCGCCGTCGCCGAGCACATCGAGGCGGTGCGGGACAAGCCGCGCCGATGAGTCACGTCAGGGTCGTCTCCCTCGTCCCGTCGCTGACGGAGGCCGTGGCGCTCTTCGCTCCCGGCTCCCTGGCCGGCGCCACCGACTGGTGCACGCACCCGGCCGGGCTGGACGTCGTACGCGTCGGCGGCACGAAGAACCCGAAGGTGGACCGGATCGCCGCGCTCGCCCCCGATCTGGTGATCGCCAACGAGGAGGAGAACCGCGAGCCCGACCTGGCGGCCCTGCGCGCGGCGGGTCTCGACGTGCTGGTGACCGAGGTGCGGACGCTGCCCCAGGCCTTCCGCGAACTGGACCGGGTGCTCACGGCGTGCGGGGTGCGGGCCCGCCCCCGCCGGCTGGACGAGGCCGAGGCGGCCTGGGCCGCGGTACCCACGCCCGCGGAACGGCGGACGGCGGTCGTGCCCGTCTGGCGGCGGCCCTGGATGGTGCTGGGCCGGGACACCTTCGCCGGTGACCTGCTGTCCCGTCTCGGCGTCGACCACCTGTACGCGAGCCACCCGGAGCGCTATCCGCGCGTCCCGCTCGACGCGCTGCGCGCGGCCGGTCCGGACCTCGTCGTGCTCCCCGACGAGCCCTACCGCTTCACCGCCGACGACGGCCCGGAGGCCTTCCCCGGGCTGCCCTGCGCACTCGTCGACGGCCGGCACCTCACCTGGTACGGGCCGTCACTGGCCGAGGCGCCGGCGGTGCTGGGGCGGGCCCTGCGAGCAGCGCTCCGCTGAACAGGCCACGCGCCGTGCACCAGGCGGCGGTGGCCCAGGCGCCGGCCAGCAGGGCGTACAGGGCGAGCGCCAGGGCGTCGTAGGCGAGCAGCCCGGTGTGCGAGGCGAGGACCCCGGCGCCGGTGACACAGGTGCCGACCGGGAACGTGAACGACCACCACGTCATCGCGAAGCGCATGCCCCGCCGCCATGCCCGTACGACATGCGCGGCGGCGAGGCAGAGCCACAGCAGCGCGAACCCCATGACGGGTACCCCGTACAGGACGGTGAGGACGCGGAAGCCCTCGGCGTACGGCGCCGGTACGACCCCCGGGGCGGCGTCCGCGAAGGCGCCGACGGCGGTCGTGGACTGGCCGAGCGGCCCGAGCACCAGGAACAGCGTCGGGGTGAGGGCGAGGGGCAGTGGACCGCGGGTGATCAGCCGGCCGAAGACCAGCGGCAGCGTCATCAGGGTGGCGAGGAGGCTGAGCCCGAACATCGCGAAGCAGGCGAGCAGCAGGGTCGCGCGGGGCTGGCCCGCCGGGAGGTACGGCACCAGGCGGGGCCCGAGCGCGGCGGACACCATGGGCGCGACCAGCGGCAGCAGCCAGACGGGCGTCGCCTCCTGTGCCGTCACCCGGTGGCGTACGGCCATGAGGTACGGGACGGCCACGGCGGCGGCCAGCCCGACGGCCGTACCGGCGGTGAACAGCACGGCGTCGAGGAAGACGGCCGCGCGCAGTCCGATCCAGTCCCGTCCGAGGACGGGCGTGCCGCCGCCGACGGCCAGCAGGGCCATGGAGAGGCAGCCGTAGAAGGGGGCCGTGGCGGGGTCGAGGAGGTGGGCGCGGGCCCGGTCGCGGTGGTGGGCCCAGTGCAGGGCGCGGGCGGCGAGCAGGACCAGCAGGAGGACGAGGGACAGTGCCCAGACGGCGGTGAGCGCGGGGCGCGGGCCCGTGGTGTGCACGGGGAGCGCGGCGCCCGCTCCGGCGACGATGGCGGTGCCCATCACGCAGGCGTACCAGTTGGGTCCGAGGTGACGGACGGCGTCGGCACGCGGGGGCCGTGCGGTGGCACGGGGGAGGGGTGGCAGGGGCCGGGTTGCGGTGACCATGGTCATACGGTCGGGCCGGTGGGGTGCCGTCACCAGGGAGCACCTCTCTATGGCGGCATAAGCTGGGCTTATGAGCACAACGGATGACCACGACCATCCAGGGCACCGCTCCGCGAGCCCGGGGTCCCTGGCTCACCGGGTGCCGGACCTCGGGGCGCTGGAGCTGCTGCTGGCGGTGGCGCGGCTGGGGAGTCTGGGCGGGGCGGCACGGGAGCTGGGCATCACCCAGCCCGCCGCCAGCAGCCGGATCCGGTCGATGGAACGGCAGCTCGGTGTGGCCCTGGTCGACCGGTCGCCGCGCGGGTCGCGGCTGACGGACGCGGGTGCGCTGGTCACCGACTGGGCGCGGCGGATCGTGGAGGCGGCGGAGGCCTTCGACGCGGGCGCGCAGGCGCTGCGGGACCGCAGGGACTCACGGCTGCGGGTGGCGGCGAGCATGACGATCGCCGAGTACCTGCTGCCGGGGTGGCTGCTCGCGCTGCGTGCGGACCGGCCGGACACGGCGGTGTCACTGCTGGCCGGGAACTCGGCGGCGGTGGCGGAGCGGCTGCTGTCGGGGGAGGCGGACGTGGGGTTCGTGGAGGGGCTCACGGTGTCGGCGGGGCTGGATTCCGCGGTGATCGCTCATGACCGGCTGATCGTGGTGACCGCGCCGTCGCATGTGTGGGCCCGTCGGCGGCGGCCGATCGCGGCGGAGGAGTTGGCGAGTACGCCGTTGATCCTGCGGGAGAAGGGGTCCGGGACGCGGCAGGTTCTGGACGCGGCGCTGGGCGGGCTGGCCCGGCCGCTGATCGAGCTGTCCTCGACCACGGCGGTGAAGGCGGCGGCGGTCGGCGGTGCCGGGCCGGCGGTTCTGAGCGAGCTCGCGGTGGGGGAGGAGCTGGCGATGCGGCGGCTGGTGCGGATCCCCGTCAACGGGATCGCCCTGGCCCGGGATCTGCGTGCGGTGTGGCCCACGGGACATCGGCCCACCGGGCCGGCGCGGGATCTGCTGTCGCTGACGCGGGGGTGAGCCCGGTCGGGGCCGAGCGGGGGCGGGGCGCGTGGCCCGGCGCTCACGGGATGCCTCCCCCGCTCTCGGCTTCGCTCCAGCGGGGGGACACACCCCCACCGCCCGCCCGTGCCGCCCCTGGGGGTACCTCCCAGGCCCTTCAGACACTGGGGGAGGCACGGCTGCCCGCGGTTCGCGGCTGTGTGGCCTTGATCAGAGCTCGCATCACGCGTACGTCGGTGCCCATCTCCGGGTGCCACTGGACGCCCAGGGCCCAAGCAGGTGCCGGAAGTTCGATTGCTTCCACCGTGCCGTCCTCCGCGTACGCCGAGGGGATCAGGTCCGTGCCCAGGCGGTCCACCGACTGGTGGTGGTAGGTGGGTACGGAGGTCTGTTCCGGGACGATGTCGGCGTAGCGGGTGCCGGGGGCCGGCTTGACCGGGTGGTGGCCGAAGGCGCCCGGTTCCTCCGCGTGGCCGTCGATGTGCTGGACGAGGGTGCCGCCCAGGGCGACGTTCAGCAGTTGCATGCCCCGGCAGATGCCCAGCAGGGGGACCCCGCGGTCCAGGGCCGCCTCGATCAGGGCGAGTTCCCAGGCGTCCCTGGCCCGGGCGGGCGGCCCGGTGCGCGGGTCGGGCTCGGCGCCGTAGCGGACGGGTTCCACGTCCGGGCCGCCCGCGACGACCAGGCCGTCGAGCCGGGCCACGGTCGCCGCCGCCTGCTCCGGCGCGTCCGGCGGGAGCATCGCGGCCAGTCCGCCCGCCCGCTGCACCAGCCGCGGATAGCCGGCCGGCAGCAGCGCGGCGTCCAGTCGCCACACTCCCCAGCGCACACCGGACTCCGCGTACGTGCTGATGCCGATCAGTGGTCTGGCCGACACGTCGGGCACCCCCTCTGCTTTCAGTCCCGCGACAACTCCGCCTCGGCCGCCGCCAACGCCGCGAATTCCTCCTCCGGCGCCTTCGCCACCAGATGCTTGCGGCTGTACAGCCCGAAGTACGCCACCGCCACGATGTACACGGCCAGTGCGATGAACGCCGCCGTCACGTCCACCAGGAACGTCGCCACCAGCGCCGTACAGGCCAGCACCAGCGCCACCGACGAGGTGAGCACACCGCCCGGCGTGCGGTACGGCCGGGGCAGTTCCGGCTCCCGGCGGCGCAGCACGATGTGGGAGAGGGACATCAGCGCGTACGAGATCGTCGCGCCGAAGACGGCGATGTTCAGCATGCGCGCGCCGTCGCCCGTCCCGGCGGCCAGCGCGAAGCCGATCGCCCCCGGCACCAGCAGACCGAGGTACGGCGCCCTGCGGCCGCTGGTGAGGGACAGGAACTTCGGCAGGTAGCCCGCCCGGGACAGCGCGAACAGCTGGCGCGAACCGGCGTAGATCAGCGAGAAGAACGACGCGACCAGCCCCGCGAGGCCCGCGTAGTTCACGATCCGGCTCAGCGTTGTCGCCCCGCCGTCCGGCTGGAGCGCCTCCACCAGCGGGTTGCCCGCGTCCTGGACCGCGGCCGAGCCCCGCGCCCCGGCCGCCGCGACGAAGGTCACCACGGCCAGCATCACCAGGATGCCCATGGACCAGCGGATCGCCTTCGGCAGCGTACGGGCCGGTTCCCTGGTCTCCTCGGCGGCCAGCGGTACGCCCTCCACGCCCAGGAAGAACCACATCCCGAACGGGAACGCCGCCCAGATGCCCAGCAGCCCCATCGGCAGCCAGGAGTTCGAGCCGAACGCCGAGGGGTCGACCGGGATGTCGTCCAGCGAGGAGGCGTCGAACTCGGGCAGCGCCCCCAGCGCGAACACCACCAGCGCCGCCACCGCGATGCCCGTCACGACGAAGCTGAAGCGCAGCGCCTCGCCCACGCCCCACAGGTGGATGCCGATGAAGACGATGAAGCAGGCCAGGTACACCGGCCAGCCGGACTCCAGCCCGAACAGGCCCAGCGACTCGACGTAGTCGCCGATGAAGATGGAGATCGCGGCGGGCGCGAGCACGTACTCGATGAGGATCGCGGTCCCGGTGAGGAACCCGCCCCACGGTCCGAGCGCCCGGCGGGCGAAGCCGTAGCCGCCGCCGGCCGTGGGCAGGATCGACGACAGCTCGGCCAGGGCGAAGACCATGCAGGTGTACATGGCGCCCATCAGCACCATGGCGATCGCCAGGCCGCCGAAACCGCCCTCGGCCAGGCCGAAGTTCCAGCCCGAGTAGTCGCCGGACACGACGTAGGCGACACCGAGGCCGGTCAGCAGCAGCCAGCCGGCGCTGCCGCGGCGCAGCTTCCTGCGCTCGAGGTAGTCGTCCGCCTCACCGGCGGATTCATGGGACGCGGACGGAAGGCTCACGAGGCGACTCCCCAGAGGGCGGCGACGGAGGGGACAATGGAACGGATCCAGACCTTTGTGGGCCCATACCTTCGTGGCGCGGACACCGTGAGCGCAAGCCCCCGGCGTGAAGCCGCGGTGAACCGTCCGTGCGGCGTCACGCCCTCACGCCAGGAACCCCCGCAGCAGCGCCGCCGTCCCCGCGCAGTGCTCGCGCGTCATCTCCCGCGCCCCGTCCGCGTCCCCCTCCAGCACCGCCTCGACCAGCGCGGTGTGCTGCCGCTGGGAGTGCTCCAGGTTGCGCACCAGCAGCGGGATGCAGTCCAGCAGGTCGTTCACCGTCGCCCGTACCGCCGCGTACTGCGCGGTCAGCGTCGGCGAGCCGCACAGCTCGGCCAGGGTGAGGTGGAACAGCGTGTCCTGACGCCGGTAGTCCGTCAGCGGCGCCTCCCGGGTGCCGGACAGCGCCTCACGCAGCCGCGCCGCCTGTTCCTCCGTCAGCCCGTGCGCCGCGCACAGCCCCGCCGCGCCCACCTCCAGCACCTCACGGAAGCGCAGCACGTCCTCGATGTCGACCTCGGCGATCCGCCGCCGCAGCTCCTCCTCGCCGGTGTCCGTCGGACGGGGCAGCACGAACGTTCCGCCGTACCGGCCGCGCCGCGACTCCACGAGCCCCTGGTCCTGGAGCACCTTCAGCACCTCGCGCAGCGTCACCCGGCTGATCCCCAGCCGCTCCGCCAGCTCCCGCTCGGCCGGCAACCGCTCCCCGCCCGCCACCAGACCCAGCCGCACCACCTGGAGGATCTGCTCCAGCGCCTCCTCGAAGCCGTTGCCCGCGCGGACCTGCCGCAGCACCGGCGCCAGGCGGTCCCCGACCGCGCCGACCGCTTCGTGTGGCATCCGGCCGTGCCCCCTTCCCAAGCAATGGTTCTCGGCAATACCTTATGGCTCCCGGCGTGACCGAAGAAGCCCGAGGAGGCCCTCCCGTGGCAGACCGCACACCCCCGCTCTCCGTCGAGGAGCTGCACACCCTCGTCGCCGGCGGTGAGATCGACACCGTCGTCCTGGCCTTCCCCGACATGCAGGGACGGCTCCAGGGCAAGCGGTTCGCCGCGCGCTTCTTCCTCGACGAGGTGCTCCGGCACGGCACCGAGGGCTGCAACTACCTGCTCGCCGTCGACGCCGACATGAACACCGTCGACGGCTACGCCATGTCCTCCTGGGAGACCGGCTACGGCGACTTCGCCATGTACCCCGACCTCGACACCCTGCGCCGGGTGCCCTGGAACGAGGGCACCGCCATGGTCGTCGCCGACCTCGCCTGGGCCGACGGGTCCCCGGTCGTCGCCGCCCCCCGGCAGGTACTGCGCCGCCAGCTGGACCGCCTCGCCGCCCTCGGCCACACCGCACAGGTCGGCACCGAGCTGGAGTTCATCGTCTTCAAGGACACCTACGAACAGGCCTGGGACGCCGGCTACCGCGGGCTGACCCCCGCCAACCAGTACAACGTCGACTACTCGGTGCTCGGCACCGGCCGCATCGAGCCCCTGCTGCGCCGCATCCGCAACGAGATGGCCGGCGCCGGACTCACCGTCGAGTCCGCCAAGGGCGAGTGCAACCCCGGCCAGCACGAGATCGCCTTCCGCTACGACGAGGCCCTGGTCACCTGCGACCAGCACGCGATCTACAAGACCGGCGCCAAGGAGATCGCCGCCCAGGAGGGCGTCTCGATCACCTTCATGGCCAAGTACAACGAGCGCGAGGGCAACTCCTGCCACATCCACCTCTCCCTCGCGGACGCGGCCGGCGACAGCGCCATGCCGGACTCCGCCGCGGAGCCGGACGCCATGTCCGAGGTCATGCGCCACTTCCTCGCCGGGCAGCTCGCCGCGCTCCGTGAGTTCTCCCTGCTCTACGCCCCGCACATCAACTCCTACAAGCGGTTCCAGCCCGGATCCTTCGCCCCGACGGCCGTCGCCTGGGGCCGCGACAACCGCACCTGCGCCCTGCGCGTGGTCGGCCACGGCCGCTCCCTGCGCTTCGAGAACCGGCTGCCCGGCGGTGACGTCAACCCGCACCTCGCCGTGGCCGGCATGGTCGCGGCGGGGCTGTACGGCATCGAGCAGAAGCTGGAACTGCCCGAGCCCTGCCCCGGCAACGCCTACACCGCCGGCTTCGAGCACGTCCCCACCACCCTGCGCGAGGCCGCCGAACTGTGGGAGAACAGCGCGATCGCCAAGGCCGCCTTCGGAGACGAGGTCGTCGCGCACTACCGCAACATGGCGCGCGTCGAGACCGATGCCTTCGACGCCGCGGTCACCGACTGGGAGCTGCGCCGCTCCTTCGAACGCATGTGAGGTCCTTCGTGTCCGAGCAGCCCCCCGAACTCCGGGTACGCAACCCCGCGACCGAGGAGGTGATCGCCACCGTCCCGGCCGCCGGCCCCGCCGACGTCGACGCCGCCGTCGTACGCGCCGCCCGCGCGCAGACCTCCTGGGCCGCCCTCGCGCCAGGCGACCGGGCCCGGCTGCTGCGCCGGTTCGCCGCCACGGTCGACGAGCACATCGAGGAACTGGCCCGGCTGGAGGTCCGCGAGGCCGGCCACACCCTCGGCAACGCCCGCTGGGAGGCGGGCAACGTCCGCGACCTGCTCGACTACGCGGCCGGGGGAGTGGAACGCCTCACCGGCCACCAGATCCCGGTCCCCGGCGGGGTGAACGTCACCTTCCTCGAACCCCTCGGCGTCGTCGGCGTCATCGCCCCCTGGAACTTCCCGATGCCCATCGCGGCCTGGGGCACCGCACCCGCCCTCGCCGCCGGCAACGCGGTGCTCCTCAAACCCGCCGAGACCACCCCCCTCACCGCCCTCCGCCTGGCCGGACTCGCCCTGGAGGCAGGTCTGCCCGAGGGCCTGTTCCAGGTGCTCCCCGGACACGGCCCCGTCGCCGGGAACGCCCTCGTGGAACACCCCGGCGTCGCCAAGATCGTGTTCACCGGGTCGACGGCCGTGGGCAAGCGGGTGTGGGCCAAGGGCGCGGACCGCCTCAAGCGCGTCACCCTCGAACTCGGCGGCAAGAGCCCCAACATCGTCTTCGCCGACGCCGACCTGGAGGCCGCCGCGGCGGCCGCCCCCATGGCCTTCCTCGACAACGCCGGCCAGGACTGCTGCGCCCGCACCCGCATCCTCGTCGAGCGCTCCGTGCACGACCGGTTCCTGGACCTGCTCGCCCCCGCGATCGAGGCGGTCCGGGTGGGTGACCCGGCCGACGAGACCGTGGACATGGGCCCGCTGATCTCCCGCGCCCAGCTGGACCGTGTCCGCTCCTACGTCACCGACGACCTCGACGGCATCCGCGGCAAGGCCCCCGGGGGCCCCGGCCACTGGTTCCCGCCCACCGTCCTCACCGGCGTCGACCCCCGCGCGCGCGTGGCCGTCGAGGAGGTGTTCGGCCCCGTCGCCGTCGTCCTCCCCTTCGACGACGAGGCCGACGCCGTACGCCTGGCCAACGCCACCGACTACGGCCTCTCGGGCTCGGTCTGGACCCGGGACGTCGGCCGCGCCCTGCGCGTCTCCCGGGCGGTCCGCGCCGGGAACCTGTCCGTCAACTCCCACTCCAGCGTCCGCTACTGGACCCCCTTCGGCGGGTTCAAGCAGTCCGGCGTCGGGCGCGAGCTCGGCCCGGACGCGCTGACCGCCTTCACCGAAACCAAGAACGTCTTCATCAGCACGGAGGCCTGAGGGCACATGAGTGAAGAGAAGATCTGCCGCCGACTGGTCGGCCGCACCGCCGTCGTCACCGGAGCCGGCAGCGGCATCGGCCTCGCCACCGCCCGCCGCTTCGCCTCCGAGGGCGCGCACGTCGTCTGCGGGGACGTGGACGAGGCACGCGGAAAGGCCGCCGCCGAGGAGACCGGCGGCATCTTCGTCGACGTCGATGTCACCGACCCCGAGCGGGTCGAGGCGCTGTTCCGCACGGCGTACGACACCTACGGCAGCGTCGACATCGCGTTCAACAACGCCGGCATCTCCCCGCCCGACGACGACTCCATCCTGGAGACCGGCCTCGACGCCTGGAAGCGCGTCCAGGAGGTCAACCTCACCTCCGTCTACCTGTGCTGCAAGGCCGCCATCCCCTACATGCGGCGCCAGGGCAAGGGTTCCATCATCAACACCGCGTCCTTCGTGGCCCGGATGGGGGCGGCCACCAGCCAGATCTCGTACACCGCCTCCAAGGGCGGTGTCCTCGCCATGTCCCGGGAACTCGGCGTGCAGTTCGCCCGCGAGGGCATCCGCGTCAACGCCCTGTGCCCCGGCCCCGTCGACACCCCGCTGCTGCGGGAACTGTTCGCCAAGGATCCCGAGCGCGCGGCCCGCCGCCTGGTGCACATCCCGCTCGGCCGGTTCGCCGAGGCCGAGGAGATCGCCGCCGCCGTCGCCTTCCTGGCCAGCGACGACTCCTCCTTCGTCAACGCCACCGACTTCCTGGTGGACGGCGGGATCTCGGGGGCGTACGTCACACCGCTGTGAGCCGCGCCCTACAGTGCCCGGATGAGCATGACGCCCCCGCCCGGCTGGTACCGCGACCCGCACGCCCCGCACCTGGAACGCTGGTGGGACGGCGCGGCCTGGACCGAGCACCGGCGCACGCCCGGGGCCCCCGCCGTGCCGCCGGCCCCGTCCCCGGGCGGCACGGGCGGTACCGGACGCGCCAAGGCGATCGCCCTCACCTCCGCCGGGGCCGTGCTGGTCGCGGCGATCGTCACCGGCGCGGCGCTCCTCGGCGGGGACGACGGCGGCCCGAGGACGCGCACCGGTCCGACGGCCACCACGTCGGCCCCCGGGCCCACGCCGTCGTCACCGTCCGCGTCCGAGCCGCCCGCCGGGGACCCGAACGGGGTCGAGGACCAGCTCAACGGGATCACCTTCCCGCTCCTCGACGGCTGGGTCCGCCCCGAGAACGTGGCCCAGGACGACGTCGTCATGACCACCGACGGCACCTACGACTGCCCCGGCGACGGCAGCGTCTGCCGGCACGGTCTCGTCATCTCCCGCACCGTCACCGAGAACGACGAGACCTCGCCCGAGGCGCTCGCCGAGGAGGACATCTCCGAGGCGGCCGACGCCGCCTTCGACAAGGACGTCCTCGGCCAACGCCCCTACGGCGGCCTGGAGTCCCACGAGGTGGTGAAGTCGGGCCCGGTCGCGGTGGCGGGCCGCGCCGGGTACTTCGTGCGCTGGCGCGTCACCACCGCCGAGGGACCCGGCGGGTACGTGCAGTCGCTGGTGTTCCCGTCCAGCGTCGGCACCGAGTCCCCGGTCCTCGTCCGCTACGTCTTCGACGCCGGGGCGGACGGCCCGCCCCCGGCCGACATGGACCGCATCACCGAGGGCATCCGCTCGGTCACCGACACGGCCTCCGGCGGCGGCGTCGGCAGCAGCATCGGCCCGGCGGACTGAGCGGTCACAGGAACGTGCGGCCCTCGCCGCGGTACGTCGGCACGGTCGCCGTCACCGCGTCGCCCTCCACCAGGTGCAGCGCGTCGAACCGCTCGCACAGCTCGCCCGCCTTGGCGTGCCGGAACCACACCTTGTCGCCGATCAGCAGATCGTCGGCGGGTGAGCCCAGCAACGGCGTCTGCACCTCGCCGGGCCCCTCCTGCGGGTCGTACCGCAGTCCCTCGGGCAGATACGGCACCGGCAGCCGGTCCGCGCCGGGCGCGCCCGACGCCGGATAGCCCCCGCCCAGCACCGTCACCACGCCGACGCCGGGCCGCCGTACGACGGGCAGGGCGAACAGGGCCGCCGGACGGCCCGTGAACGACGTGTAGTTGTCGAACAGCCGCGGCACGTACAGCCCCGAACCGGCCGCGATCTCGGTGACCGCGTCCTCCGCGGCGGTGTGCTGGACACTGCCCGTACCGCCGCCGTTGACGTACTCCAGAGCCGGTACGACCTCCCGCACCGCCCGCACCACCGCGGCCCGCCGCTCGGCGAGTTCACGGCGCGCGGCGGTCTGCATCAGCCGCACCGCCCGCGACCGCAGCGGCCGCCCGGCCACCGCGTCGCCGACACCGGCCACATGACCCTCGTACGCCATGATCCCGACGACCTCGAACCCGGGCCGCCGGACAACCGCGCGCGCGAACTCGGCGACCTGGGCGGGGGAGTGCAGCGGGGAACGCCGGGCGCCGATCCGTACCCGCCCGCCGAACAGCTTCAGGGACGTGTCCAGCTCCAGGCAGACGCGCACCACTTCACCACCGCCCGCGCGCGAGGCGTCGATCAGGTCCAGCTGCGCCGGATCGTCGACCATGACCGTGACGGCGGCGGCGAGCTCGGGATCGGCGGCGAGCTCGGCGTAGCGGGCGCGGTCGGCGGACGGGTAGGCCAGCAGGACGTCGTCGAAACCGGAGCGGGCCAGCCACAGGGACTCGGCGAGGGTGAACGACATGATGCCCGCGAAACCGTCCCGGGCGAGAACCCGTTCGAGCAGGGCACGGCAGCGTACGGACTTGCTCGCGACCCGGATCGGCTTCCCGTCCGCCCTGCGGACCAGATTGTCCGCGTTGGCGTCGAAGGCCTCCAGATCCACGATCGCGAAGGGGGCGTCGAGGTGGGCGGTGGCCCTGTCGTAACGGGCCCGGTCGGCGGCGCGCGCAGTCATGAGCGCAGCCTGCCAGACGGGATTACCGCACGGTAGGGGATGTTCCGGGCAGATGCCGCGGCCCTGCGGACTGGTTCCCGTTCGACACGGACCACGCCGTAGAGTGACGCGCACGCACGGCGGAACGGGGCCGGCCGGAGGGCCGGACCGGGATGACGCGCCGTCCGTGCGGGTATCTGTGCCCGGGACGAGTCCGTGCCGGGCGGGCACGACGAAACGGGGGGTGCATGAGCACGGAAGCGCGCCGCGCCTCCCACCCCCCGCGCCCCACCGTCCCTCCGCGTCCCGCGCATCCGCCGGAACCGGCCGGACCCGACACGGACGAACGGGAGGGCCCGGAGAACCCGGCCCGCCCCACGGCCCCGGAGGCCGGCGTCCCCCGGGGCCGCACCTCCGGCGGCTCCGGCCCCTTCGCCCCCCGCGAACCGGCCCGTACGGACGCCGAGGGCCCCCGCGGGGAGACCTCGCGCGGCGCGGGCGCGTTCGAGCCCCGCGAGCCCGCGCGTACGGACGCCGACGGCGCGGGCGTGCCCCGTGGGCGCACCTCCGGCGCGTCCGGGATCCGGGAGCCCGCGCGGCCGTCGGCCGGGGACGCCGGTTCCGGCGGCCCTTCGGCACCCCGGCCGCGTTTCCCGAGCTTCGGTGAGGGCGTGCCCGCCGGTACGGACCCCGTCGCGCCTCCGCCTCCGCGTGCCTCCGCCCGCTTCCCCGACACGCAGCCGACCGCCGGCCGGGGCGCGCGGCCCCCGGGCGGCTCACCCTCCGTACCGCCGCAGCCCACCCACCGGCCCACCCCGCGCGGCACGGGCACCCCTCCCGAAACCCCGTCGGAGACCACCACCCGCCTGCGCGCCGTGCCGCCCGCACGACCGGGCACGGGCGAAGCGCGCCGTTCGGGCACGGCGTCCGACGCGCGCCCGGGCACCGGCGGTACGGGCCGTGCCGGGGCGGACCCGGCGTACGCGCCGACCGATGCTCCCCGCCCCACGTGGCGGCCCGGCCCCGGCGACCCGGCCCCGGACGCGCGCCCGGCGTACGCGCCCGCCGATGCCCCCCGCCCCACGTGGCGGCCCCCTGCCGGCGAGGCGGCGGCCGACGTACGGCCGGGTGCCGGCGCGGGCTCGACGGGCGGTCCCGATCCCGCTCTCTCCTGGAGTGCCCCCATGGCGCCGGGCGGTACGCCCGGAGCGGGGCGGCCCGTCGTGTCGTTCGGGGAGCCGGAGGGGTACGACGAGGGGGCGCGGGCGCGACCGCTCGGGCGGCGGGGACGGTCGCAGGCCGTCGTGGCCGCCGCCTGTCTCGTCCTCGGGACGGGACTCATCGGCGGTGCCGTCACCGGAAGCTGGCTCGCCGGGGACTCCGACGGGCCCGGCGCCCGGCACGGCTTCGCCGCCGCCCAGGACATGTGGCACGACATCCCGGTCGACCAGCTGTTCCCGCCCACCGTGCAGGGCAAGGGCGCGGGCCCCGGCGGCGCCGACCGGTCCTGGACCCGTATCGCCGTGGCCCCCGACAGCGGCTGCAAGGACGCCTTCGACGCCCTGCTGCGCAAGGTCCTCGCCCCCGTCGGCTGCGAGCGCCTGCTGCGCGCCACCTACACCGACGCCACCCAGAGCCACGTCACCACCGTCGGCCTGCTGTTCACCAAGGCCGACGCCGCCGCCATGACCTCCCTCGCCCGCCGGTTCGACGCCGAACGCCTGGACCGCCGTACCGACCTGATGCCCCTGCCGTACGCGGCGAAGGGCACCGCCGCCGCCGGGTTCGGCGCCGAGCAGCGCGCCACCTGGGCGATCTCCGTCCTCACGGACGCCCCCGTCGTCGTCTGGACCGTCTCCGGATGGACCGACGGCCGCAGTGTCGACACCCCGCAGCCCGCCGAGGACGCCATGGAGTCCGGAGCCACCACCGCCCCCGCCCAGGCAGGCCTCGGCCACGAGGCCCAGGGCCTCGCCGACCGTGTCGAACGCGGCCTGCGCAAGAAGGCCGGCACCGTCACGGAGCAGCCGTCATGAAGCCCGTCACCGGCCGGCGCCCCGCCGCGGCGGCACTCGGCGGCCTCCTCGCCACCGCCCTCGTCCTCGTCCCCGCCACCGCCGCGCACGCCGACGGCATCCGCGCCCGGCAGTGGTCCCTGGAGGCCATGCACACCGAGGAGGTGTGGCGGACCACGAAGGGCGCCGGCGTCACCGTCGCCGTCCTGGACACCGGTGTCGAGGCCGACCACCCCGACCTCGACGGCAACGTCCTCACCGGCAAGGACCTCGTCGGCTTCGGCGCGAGCGAGGGCGACCGCGCCTGGGCCCGCCACGGCACCGCCATGGCCGGGATCATCGCCGGCCACGGACACGGCCCCGGCGGCGCCGACGGCGTCATGGGCATCGCCCCCGAGGCGAAGATCCTCCCCGTCCGCGTGATCCTGGAGGACGGCGACCCCTCCCGCGCCAAGGCCCGCAGCACCCGCGGCAACGCCCTCGCCGAAGGCATCCGCTGGGCCGCCGACCACGGCGCCGACGTCATCAACCTCTCCCTGGGCGACGACTCCGCCTCCGCGCACCCCGAACCCGGCGAGGACCAGGCCATCCAGTACGCCCTGCGCAAGGGCGTGACCGTCGTCGCCTCCGCCGGGAACGGCGGCGAGAAGGGTGACCACGTCTCCTACCCGGCCGCCTACCCGGGCGTCGTCGCCGCCACCGCCGTCGACCGCTACGGCACCCGCGCCCCGTTCTCCACCCGCCGCTGGTACGCCACGGTCAGCGCCCCCGGCGTCGACGTGATCATCGCCGACCCCGACCACAAGTACTACGAGGGCTGGGGCACCAGCGCCGCCGCCGCGTTCGTCTCCGGCGCCGTCGCCCTGGTCAAGGCGGCCCACCCGGACCTGGCCCCGGCCCAGATCAAGCGGCTCCTCGAGGACACCGCCCGCAACGCGCCCGCCGACGGCCGCGACGACTCCCGAGGCTTCGGCTTCATCGACCCGGCCGCCGCGATCGAGGCCGCGTCCCGGCTGAAGCCGGAGGGCCTGGAGTCGGCGGCGTACGGCGACAAGTACTTCGGCCCCGGCCCGGACACCGCCGACTCCGACGACGACACCGCCGACTGGGCGGCCCCCCTGGCGGGCAGCGCCGGCGGTGTGCTGCTGGTCGCCGCGGTGGTCCTGTGGCGAGGGCGCCGCACCCGCTACGACGAGGGCTGAGCCCCGGCAGCGTCGCCCGCGGTGTCCCCGGTGAACACGGACACCGCCGCCCGCGCCACGGTCTCGGTCAGCGCGATCCCCTCCTCCTGGGTCGCGTTGCCCCGCGACAGCACCGCCACCAGGTAGCCGTGGCCGCCGGCCGTCACCCGCCCGATGCTGTTGATCACCCACAGTCCGGTGGTGCTGCGCCGCAGCCAGCCGTTCTTCAACGCCCATGCCGCACCGTCGGCCGCCGCCGACACACCCCACCGCTGCCCCACGGCGATCCGTTCCATCAGCTCCCGCACGTACGCCCGCGAGGCCTCGTCCAGCTTTGAACCCGTCGTGTCGAACACCTGCCGCAGCAGCGTGAGCTGGTCGGCGGCCGTGGTCTGCGTCAGCCCCCACAGCGGGCCGTCCCCGCCCGCCGTCCCCGTCAGTCCGAACCGCTCGTTCGCGGCGTCGAGCCCGTCCGCCGCCCCGATCGCCCGCCACAGCGCCGACGTGGAGTCGTTGTCACTGTTCTCGATCATGGCGACGGCGTACGTCTTCTCCTCGACGGTCGGTGTCCGCCCCGCGTCCTGCGCCCGGAGCAGCAGCGCCGCCAGGATGTCGACCTTGACGATGCTCGCCGTGTCGAAGACGCCCCCTCCGTACGAGGCGCTCTCCCCGGAGTCCGGGTCGAGCACCGCCACCGACACCTCGGCGCCCTCCGCCACGTCCACCGACGCCATGGCCGCCGCCAGCAGCGCGTCCCGGTCCACCGCCGCCTCCGTCGCGCTCTCCACCGCTTCCTCCCCGTCCGCCGCCCGCGAGGCCGACGAGGATACGGTCTCCGCCCGCGGGTGCGCCCACGTGGTCATGTACATCATCCCCGTCGCCGTACCGCACCCGACGGTGATCAAGGCGAGGGCGAGGGACAACAGGGCACGACGCCGGAACCGACGGGCACGACGGCACCGCCGCGGTCTGCTGCAGGAGTCCATGGCCGCGATGGTCGGGGCGGTGGCTGTGCGGACCGTTGGACGGAGCTGAGAGCCGGCTCAGATTCCGGTGAGAGGCCGGTGAGGAACGCCGTCCACCCCCCGATAGGGTCGGTGACCGTGGCGAACAAGAACATTCCCGACTCCCCGTTCCGCGACGACGACGGCTCCGCCGACCCCCGGCTGAGCGCCGCGCTCGCCGCCTGGGCCGAGGACGGCAACGCCGTCGGCCCCGTCCTGGAGGCCCTCAAGGGCGCCCGGCTGCTCGTTCCCGTCGTGGCCCTGCTCGGCGAGGCGGAGGAGGACGAGAACGGGCTGCGCCGGGAGAAGACCAGCGACATGGCCGTACCGACCCTGAAGGCCGGTGGGCGCACCGCCCTGCCCGCCTTCACGTCCACCGGGTCGCTCGCCCGCTGGGATCCGGCGGCCCGCCCCGTCGCCGTACCGCTGCACCAGGCCCTGCAGGCCGCCGCGCACGAGAAGGCGGACACGGTCGTCCTGGACCTGGCCGGGCCCGTGCCCTTCGAACTGACCGGTCCCACGCTGCTCGCACTCGCCGAGGGCCGCACGAGCACCGCCCCGCTCGCCGACCCGGCCGTCGTCGAGGCCGTACGGGCCGCCGTCGCCGCGGAGCCCGCCGTGCTGCGCGCCCACCTCGGGCCGGGCCAGGCCGACGGCACCCTCGCCCTGGTCCTCGACCCGGCGGCGCCCGCCGCGGAAGCCGCCCGCGCCGTGGCCCGGCGGCTGGCCGCCGACGAAACACTGAGGGCCCGCCTGGTGCGCGGCCTCGACCTGGCAGTCCTGCCGGCCGGGACCACGCCTCCGGGCGAGCCCCTGTACGTACGTCCCTGACGTCCTAGCCGTAGAGCGGCCCGGTGTACTTCTCGCCCGGGCCCTGACCGGGCTCGTCCGGAACCAGGGAGGCCTCGCGGAACGCCAGCTGGAGCGACTTCAGGCCGTCGCGCAGCGGCGCCGCGTGGAACGAGCTGATCTCGGTCGCGGAGGCGTCCAGCAGACCGGCCAGCGCGTGCACCAGCTTGCGGGCCTCGTCCAGGTCCTTGAACGTGTCGCCCTCCTCGGTCAGACCGAGCTTCACGGCGGCGGCGCTCATCAGGTTGACGGCGACCGTCACGATCACCTCGACGGCCGGGACCTCGGCGATGTCGCGGGCCATGGCGTCGAAGTCGGGGTTGCCGGGGGTCTCGGGGGTGTCCGAGGGGGAGGTGTCACTCATGCCCCACACGATAGGCGCAGCGGGACGCCCCCTTGACGGCAGGAGGCGGGGACGGCCGGTTGGTGCGCCTCACCGGGA
Source organism: Streptomyces sp. NPDC020731 (assembly GCF_044334705.1). Classification (NCBI taxonomy): domain Bacteria; kingdom Bacillati; phylum Actinomycetota; class Actinomycetes; order Kitasatosporales; family Streptomycetaceae; genus Streptomyces; species Streptomyces sp. NPDC020731. The sequence continues at coordinate 31,226 of NZ_JBIRTN010000013.1, read as the reverse complement.
GCTGCTAACCTTGTGTAACGACCGGTCGGACCCGTATGCCTCGTGGCTCGCGTGTCCGGCCCACAAGTGGAGGCTTCGAACTCCCACCTGACCGCCCTCAGGGCGGCGGGTCACCGGTCAGGCGGTCCCGTCCCCGAGGCGGCGATCCGTCCGAAAGCGCGCCCCGCGGTCATCGCGGCGGTGTTCCGGTAGTTCGAGGAACCCCGCCTGTGATCGTCCGGGGCATTTTTTGTGCGCCGGTGCGGTTAGGTCTCACGAACAGAGACGTTACGCGGCTGTCCGCCAGACCGTCGCGTGGTGCTACCGAGGAGGATCCATCAGCGCCGAGCCCCGCATCAACGACCGGATTCGCGTTCCCGAGGTGCGACTTGTCGGCCCCAGCGGCGAGCAGGTCGGGATTGTCCCGCTTGCCAAGGCCCTGGAGCTTGCGCAGGAGTACGACCTCGACCTCGTCGAGGTCGCGGCGACCGCCCGTCCGCCCGTGTGCAAGCTCATGGACTACGGGAAGTTCAAGTACGAGTCGGCCATGAAGGCCCGTGAGGCGCGCAAGAACCAGGCGCACACGGTCATCAAGGAGATGAAGCTCCGGCCGAAGATCGACCCGCACGACTATGACACCAAGAAGGGTCACGTCGTCCGGTTCCTCAAGCAGGGCGACAAGGTCAAGATCACGATCATGTTCCGTGGTCGCGAGCAGTCCCGGCCGGAACTCGGCTACCGACTGCTGCAGCGTCTCGCGGAGGACGTGGCCGACCTCGGGTTCGTGGAGTCGAACCCGAAGCAGGACGGCCGCAACATGATCATGGTTCTCGGTCCGCACAAGAAGAAGACCGAGGCGATGGCCGAGGCTCGCCAGGCGCAGGAAGCCCGCAAGGCGGAGGCGAAGGCCAACCCCGGCCGTTCGATGAACGCCGCGGACCCCGACGCCGCGAACGCCGACGCTGCGAACGTCGACGCCGCGAATGCCGACGCCGCGAACGTCGACGCTCCGGCGGAGGCTTCCGCCGAGGCGTGACCCCCGGGGGACGCGAGTCCCCAGGACGTAACCGATACAAGTACGACGCTCCACCGTGCCCGGTTCTCATGGCCGGGCACCGGAGCGCCACCGACGAGGAGAGAACGGCGCTATGCCGAAGAACAAGTCGCACAGCGGTGCCAGCAAGCGCTTCAAGGTCACCGGCTCCGGCAAGGTGCTCCGTGAGCGCGCCGGCAAGCGCCACCTGCTCGAGCACAAGTCGTCCCGCGTGACGCGTCGCCTCACCGGCAACGCCGAGATGGCCCCGGGCGACGCCGCGAAGATCAAGAAGCTTCTCGGCAAGTGAGACCGGGCGCCCAGCGCCTGATCCACCTCCACCGGGACCCAATCGTTTCCGGGCCGTGTGAGGACAACCACGGCCCCGCTACAAGGAGTTAACAAGTGGCACGCGTCAAGCGGGCAGTCAACGCCCACAAGAAGCGCCGGGCGATCCTCGAGCAGGCCTCCGGCTACCGCGGTCAGCGCTCGCGCCTGTACCGCAAGGCCAAGGAGCAGGTCACCCACTCGCTGGTCTACAACTACAACGACCGCAAGAAGCGCAAGGGTGACTTCCGCCAGCTGTGGATCCAGCGCATCAACGCCGCTGCCCGCGCCAACGGCATCACGTACAACCGCTTCATCCAGGGTCTGAAGGCCGCGAACGTCGAGGTCGACCGCAAGATCCTGGCCGAGCTGGCCGTCAACGACGCGACCGCCTTCGCGGCGCTCGTCGAGGTTGCGCAGAAGGCGCTGCCGGCGGACGTGAACGCCCCCAAGGCGGCGTGAGCACTGCGTCGGCTTGAGACCGACGTGAGTTTCGAGGACCCGCAGGCTTCGTGGCTTGCGGGTCCTGCTGTTGCCGTTCGCCGGTCGGTCATCCGGCTGCGGGCCCGTTGCGGCCGGCCGCGCCCACGCGGCGGAGCCGCATGCCGACACAGCCCCGCCCCCGGGGACTGCACTGCCGCGTGTTGAGATCTCCCGAAGGTGAACAAGAAGATGCCCCCCGTCAGCCCCGAGCTGATTTCTCCCCGTTCCACCCGTGTGAGTGCCGCTCGTCGGCTCGGTAAGCGGAACTTCCGGGGAAAGGAGCGGCTGTTTCTCGCCGAGGGACCGCAGGCCGTGCGGGAGGCCGCTGCGCACCGGGGCGAGGACACCGCGACGCTCGTCGAACTGTTCGCCACCGTGGAGGCCGCCGAGCGGTACGCCGACATCGTCGGGGCGGCGCGGGATGCCGGGGCCCGGGTGCACCTGGCCTCCGAGGACGTCATCGCCGACATCTCCACCACCGTCACCCCGCAGGGGCTCGTCGGGGTGTGCCGGTTCCTGGACACGCCGTTCGAGGAGATCCTCGCCGCCCGGCCCAGGCTGGTCGCCGTCCTCGCCCACGTGCGCGACCCCGGGAACGCCGGCACCGTGCTGCGGTGCGCCGACGCCGCCGGAGCCGAGGCCGTCGTCCTCACCGACGCCTCCGTCGACCTGTACAACCCCAAGGCCGTCCGCGCCTCCGTCGGCTCCCTGTTCCATCTGCCCGTCGCCGTCGGCGTCCCCGTCGAACAGGCCGTGACCGGACTGCGGGACGCGGGCGTGCGGCTGCTCGCCGCCGACGGCGCCGGGGACCGCGACCTCGACGACGAGCTCGACAAGGGCACCATGGGCGGGCCCACCGCCTGGGTCTTCGGCAACGAGGCCTGGGGCCTGCCCGAGGAGACCCGCGCCCTCACCGATGCCGTCGTCCGCGTACCGATCCACGGAAAGGCGGAGAGCCTGAACCTCGCCACCGCCGCCGCCGTATGTCTCTACGCGTCGGCCCGTGCACAGCGCGCCGCCGGAGGGTGCCGCTCCGTCACCGGGAACTAGTAGGGTGACCAGCCCGGGGACCCTCCCCAAGCTCTCGGCAGGGCTCGAGCTCGGGGCGCCCCGGGGAAGTTCCGAGAGGTGGGGTACGGGGATGAGCGTCGGCACGAGCAGCGCACCGGGCGCACAGCGGGCGGCGCGCCCGCCCGCGCCCCGGCCCGGTGATCTCGCCGAACTCGGCATCGACCCCGACCAGTTGCCCGACGGACTGGTCGTCGCCGACGAGCACGGACGGGTGATCTGCTTCAACGCGGCAGCCGTCCGCATCGCGGCCGTCTCCGCCGAGCAGGCCCTCGGCCGGCCGCTGGAGACCGCCCTGCCGTTAGAGGACCTGGAGGGCCGCCGCTGGTGGCAGCTCACCGACCCCTACGGTGGCCTCGCCATCCGCGTCCGCCAGCCCGAACGCAACCTGCTGCTCCCCGGAGGCCGGGAAGTCCTCGTCTCCGCCCGCTACGTCCGCACCGGGCCCGCCGGTCCCGTCCGCCGCGTCGTCGTCACCCTGCGCGACACCGAGGCCCGCCGCCGCACCGAGCGCAGCCACGCCGAGCTGATCGCCACCGTCGCCCACGAACTGCGCTCCCCGCTCACCTCCGTCAAGGGCTTCACCGCCACCCTGCTCGCCAAGTGGGAGCGGTTCACCGACGACCAGAAACGGCTGATGCTGGAGACCGTCGACGCCGACGCCGACCGGGTCACCCGGCTCATCGCCGAGCTGCTCGACATATCCCGCATCGACTCCGGGCGCCTGGAGGTGCGCCGTCAGCCCGTCGACATCGGGGCCGCCGTCGGACGGCACATCCAGGCCTACGTCGCCGCCGGGCAGCAGGCCGACCGCTTCCTGCTGCGGGTGCAGCACCCGCTGCCCGACCTGTGGGCCGACCCCGACAAGGTCGACCAGGTGCTCAGCAACCTGCTGGAAAATGCGGTGCGGCACGGCGAGGGAACCGTCACCATCGACATCACGCCCTCGGTGTCCCCCCGTGAACGGGAGAACGCCGAGAACGCAGCTACGTCGGTCACGGTGAGCGACGAGGGGCCCGGCATTCCGGAGGAGTCCATGAACCGCGTCTTCACACGCTTCTGGCGGGGCAGCAAGCGCGGCGGGACGGGCCTCGGGCTGTACATCGTCAAGGGCATCGTCGAGGCCCACGGCGGCACCATCACGGTCGGACGCGCCCCCGAAGGCGGCGCGCAGTTCCGATTTACGTTGCCCGTGGCGGCACCCGCGTATCTCACCTGAGATCCGGGCCCGGCCCCACGGGCGCATTCGCTCACCACCACACCGTTAGACTCGGCCTTTGGCACCTTTGTGTCCCAAAAACCTGGACGCACCGTCCAGGAGTCGGTACGGGGACCATCAGCCCGGGGGCACCTCCCAGTGGTAGCTGGGGGACAATCGGAAGTACGGGAAGAGATGTCGGCACCGAATAAGTCGTACGACCCTGTCGAGGTCGAGACGTTGAAACCGGAAGAGATCGAGCGCATGCGGGACGAGGCGCTCGCCGCCTTCGCCGCTGCGGACTCCCTCGACGCGCTCCAGGAGGCCAAGGTCGCCCACACCGGCGGCACCTCCCCGCTGGCGCTGGCCAACCGAGAGATCGGCGCGTTGCCGCCGCACGCCAAGGCCGAGGCCGGCAAGCGCGTCGGCCAGGCGCGCGGTGCCGTGAACAAGGGCCTCGCCGCCCGCCAGACCGAACTCGAGGCCGAGCGCGACGCGCGCGTCCTGGTCGAGGAGGCCGTGGACGTCACGCTGCCCTACGACCGCGTCCCGGCCGGCGCCCGCCACCCGCTCACCACACTGTCGGAGCGCATCGAGGACGTCTTCGTGGCCATGGGCTACGAGGTCGCCGAGGGCCCCGAGGCCGAGGCCGAGTGGTTCAACTTCGACGCCCTGAACATCGGCCCGGACCACCCGGCCCGCGGCGAGGCCGACACGTTCTTCGTGGAAGGCCCCGAGGGCGGCACCGAGTCCGGTGTCGTGCTGCGCACCCACACCTCGCCCGTGCAGATCCGCTCGGCGCTCGACCGCGAGCTGCCGGTCTACGTGATCTGCCCCGGCCGCGTGTACCGCACCGACGAGCTGGACGCCACGCACACCCCCGTCTTCCACCAGGTCGAGCTGCTCGCCGTGGACGAGGGACTGACCATGGCGGACCTCAAGGGCACCCTGGACCACATGGTCCAGTCGCTGTTCGGCGCGGAGATGAAGACCCGGCTGCGGCCGAACTTCTTCCCCTTCACCGAGCCGAGCGCCGAGATGGACATGCTCTGCTACGTCTGCAAGGGCGCGTCCGTCGGCGACCCCGACCGGCCCTGCCGCACCTGCTCGTCCGAGGGATGGATCGAGCTCGGCGGCTGCGGCATGGTCAACCCGCGGGTGCTCACCGCCTGCGGCGTCGACCCGGAGAAGTACAGCGGCTTCGCCTTCGGGTTCGGCATCGAGCGGATGCTGATGTTCCGCCACAACGTCGAGGACATGCGAGACATGGTCGAGGGTGACGTCCGGTTCACCCGGCCGTTCGGGATGGAGATCTGATGCGGATCCCGCTTTCTTGGCTGCGGGAGTACGTCGACCTGCCGGCGACGGAGACCGGCCGTGACGTACAGGCCAAGCTCATTTCGGCCGGCCTGGAGGTCGAGACCGTCGAGCACCTCGGCGCCGACCTCAAGGGCCCCCTCGTCGTCGGCCAGGTACTGACCATTGAGGAGCTGGAGGGCTTCAAGAAGCCGATCCGCTTCTGCACGGTGAACGTGGGGCGGGCCAACGGCACCGGTGAGCCGCAGGAGATCGTCTGCGGCGCCCGCAACTTCGCCGTCGGCGACAAGGTCGTCGTGGTCCTCCCCGGCGCCACCCTGCCCGGCGGCTTCTCGATCAGCGCCCGCAAGACGTACGGCAGGACGTCCCACGGCATGATCTGCTCCGCCGACGAGCTGGGCATGGGCGACTGGGGGTCCCCCCGGACGGAGTCTGGGGGAGGCACGCACGGCATCATCGTGCTGCCGCCGGAGACCGAGGTCGCCAAGGACGCCATCGAGCTCCTCGAACTCGTCGACGAGGTCCTGGACATCGCCGTCACCGCCAACCGCGGCGACTGCCTCTCCCTCCGTGGCGTCGCCCGCGAGACCGCCATCGCCTACGGCCTGCCGCTGCGCGACCCGGCCCTCCTCGACGTGCCCGGCCCGAACGCGTTCGGCTACCCGGTGAAGGTGTCCGACCCGGCCGGCTGCGACCGCTTCACCGCCCGTACGGTGACCGGCCTCAGCCCCGAGGCGCGCTCCCCGATCTGGCTGAAGCGCCGGCTGCAGAAGGTCGGCATGCGCCCGATCTCGCTCGCCGTCGACGTCACCAACTACGTGATGATGGAGCTCGGCCAGCCGCTGCACGCCTACGACCGCTCCCTGGTCCAGGGCACCATCGGCGTGCGCCGGGCCGCCGAGGGCGAGAAGATCGTCACCCTCGACGGCGTCGAGCGCACGCTGCACGCCGAGGACCTCGTCATCACCGACGACCGCGGCCCCATCGGCCTCGCCGGCGTCATGGGCGGCGCCGACACGGAGATCGCGGACCACGGCGACACCGGGAACGCGACGAGTGACGTGGTCATCGAGGCCGCCCACTTCGACCAGGTGTCCGTCGCGCGCACCGCCCGCCGCCACAAGCTGTCCTCCGAGGCGTCCCGCCGCTTCGAGCGCGGCGTCGACCCGGCGGCCGCCGCCGCTGCCGCGCAGCGCACCGTCGACCTGCTGGTGCTGCTCGCGGGCGGCACCGCCGAGGCCGGCGTCACCGAGGTCGTCGCCCCGACCGCGCCGCACACCATCACCGCCCCGGCCGACCACCCGGACAAGGTCGCGGGCGTGGCGTACGGCCGCGAGACCGTCGTACGCCGCCTCCAGGAGGTCGGCTGCGACGTGTACGGGCAGGACGAGCTGATCGTCACCGTGCCGTCCTGGCGGCCCGACCTCACCGACCCGAACGACCTGGCCGAGGAGGTCATCCGGCTCGAGGGCTACGAGAACCTGCCCTCCACCCTGCCCAGGCCGCCCGCCGGCCGGGGTCTGACCGCCCGCCAGCGACTGCACCGCCGTATCGGCCGGGCCCTGGCCGGGGCCGGTTACGTCGAGGCGCTGAACTACCCGTTCGTCGGCGAGCAGGTCTTCGACCAGCTCGGCCTGGAGGCCGACGACCCGGCCCGCCGTGTCGTCAAGCTGGTCAACCCGCTCAGCGACGAGGAGCCCGCGCTGCGCACCACGCTGCTGCCGGGCCTGCTCGGCGCGCTGCGCCGCAACGACGGCCGGGGTTCGCACGACCTCGCGCTGTTCGAGACCGGCCTGGTCTTCCAGCCGCGCGAGGAGCAGCGGGTCGCCGCGAACCTGCCCGTCGACCGGCGGCCCAGCGAGGCGGACATCGCCGCGCTGAACGCCGCGCTGCCCGACCAGCCGCGGCACGTCGCCGTCGTGCTGACCGGCGCCCGCGAGCAGGCCGGCTGGTGGGGCAGGGGCCGCGCGGCCGACTGGGCCGACGCGGTCGAGGCCGCCCGGACCGTCGCCCGTGAGGCCGGCGCCGAACTGGGCGTCCGCAAGGGCCAGTACGGGCCGTGGCACCCGGGCCGCTGCGCCGAGCTGACCGTCACCGTCGACGGCGAGGACCGGATCATCGGCCACGCCGGCGAGCTGCACCCGCGCGTCCTGAAGACCCTGGGCCTGCCCGCGCGCAGCTGTGCGATGGAGCTGGACCTGGACGCCCTGGAGCAGGTCGGCGACGACACCCCGCAGGCGCCGGGCATCTCCACCTTCCCGGTCGCCACGCAGGACGTCGCGCTGGTCGTCGACGCGTTCGTGCCCGCCTCGGATGTCGAGGCGGCGCTGCGCGAGGGCGCCGGTGAACTGCTGGAGTCCATCCGCCTGTTCGACGTGTACGAGAACGCCGAGCAGCTCGGCGAGGGCCGCAAGTCCCTGGCGTACGCACTGCGGTTCCGTGCGACCGACCGCACGCTGACCGTCGACGAGGCGTCGGCGGCCCGCGAATCGGCGGTCACCCTCGCGGGCGACCGCACCGGGGCGGTCCTGAGGGGCTGATCCAGACCGTCGGGCCCCCTCGGCCGGCCCGTCCGGCGTTTGAGGACAAAGGGGGTCCGGGGGCGCAGCCCCCAGGGACGGGAAGGGGCGGCGGGGGCGAAAACCCCATGCCCGCCCCCGTCCGCCGCAGGGCCGACAACCACCGGGTTCCGGGGGGGGGGGGGGGGGGGGGGGGGGGGGGGGCCCCCCCCCCCCCCCCCCCCCCCCGCGGTCACCTCACCCGGCCGTACCAGACGCTGCGGGTCCAGATCTTCTGCAGGCGCACCACGTCCCCGGTCTTCGGGGCGTGCCAGATCTTGCCCTTACCCGCGTAGATGCCGACGTGGTAGACGTAGCTGCCCGAATGGAAGAACACCAGGTCTCCCGCCTTGCGGCTCTTGGCGGAGACGTGGCGCGTCTTGTTGTACTGCTGGGCGGCGGTGCGCGGCAGCTTCTTGCCCGCCTTCTTGAACGAGTACAGCGTCAGACCCGAGCAGTCGAACCTGTACGGCCCCGTGGCGCCCCACTTGTAGGGCGAGCCCTTCTTGGAGGCGGCGATGTGCAGCGCCTTGGTGGCCGAGGTCGCGGCGGCCGCCTCCGAGGCGGCTCCGGGGACCACGATGGAGCCGCCCACGGCGGCCAGGGTGAGGGCCGAGGCCGTGCCGGCCCGGGCCATGAGAGACGGGACACGATTGAGCGCAGTCATGCGCAACCCTTCGTCAGCCGCCTGTGAAGGATGACCTGTCGGATTCGGGCTGGCGAAGTTGCCCGGCCGCACACGTGCGGCTTCACCCCAAGGACTGCTCGGAACTGACGTCCCGGCGGCCCGTCGTGATTGGGTCCTCCACTCCTGCCGATCCACTCCTGTCGACCGGTCATCCGGGCGGCGGCAGGACTCGGCGTCCGCCCGGATCGCCCCGCCGCGGCGGCGGGGTCTTGTCGTCAGTCAGGGATCTTGGCTCATGACGCGATCGAAATCCCAACGGAACGTGGGATTTGTGTTGTTACTCACCACTCACCCGTTCGGGTGGACACCTCTCTGTTCGGACCTTCGCCGAGGCCCGGAGGAGCCGCGGACCAGGGATGAAAAGCACCGTTCCGGTCGTGCGGTACGTGCGTTGCGCAACTTCGAGGGCTCGAAAACAGCAGGTTCGTCTACGCCGGACGGGGGTACGCCGTTCGGTCCGTTTCAACCCCGGCCGGGGTGCACCGCCGGCCGGGGCCGCTGTCCGGCGCCCGCGGGCGTCAACTGCCGGGGTCCGGCGGCAGTGTGACCCTGGCCGTGCGCCGTTCGCCGTCCAGCGCCCGCAGGGCCCGGGCCAGCGTGCCGGAGTGCAGTTCGCTCTCGCCGCGCCGGTGCATCAGGGTCAGCGCGTCGCGCAGCGCGACGGCCTTGCCGACCAGCGCCTGAGCCGCGCGCAGTCCGCGGTAGGTGTCACCGCCCAGGGCCGGGTTGACCCGGCCGAGCAGGTCGACGGCCTCGAGGTAACGGTCGATCAGCTCGGCCTCCGCGCGGGTCAGCGCGGGCAGCGGCGGCAGCTCCGGTGGCAGCATCCGCGGCTCACCTCGTGCCGGTGACGGGGGAGGTGCTCCTGCGGCCGGGCACGATCCGGTCCGCCAGGCCGTACTCCACCGCCGCCTGCGCGTCGAGGACCTTGTCCCGCTCGACGTCCGCCCGGACCCGCTCCGCGGTGCGGCCCGTGTGCCGGACCAGGATCTCCCCCATCCGTGACCGGACACGGGTCGACTCCTCGGCCCGGATCACCGGATCGCCGGCCTGTCCCTCGACCGGCTCCGGGAGGGAGGGCTGACGGAGCACCAGACGGGAGCCGGGCAGCAGCAGTCGCTTGCCCGGGGTGCCGGCGGCCAGCAGCAGCGCGGCGGCGCCCTCCGCCCGGCCCAGGCAGACCGTCTCCACGTCGCAGGAGACGTGGCGCAGCGTGTCGTAGATCGCCGACATGGCGTGGAAGGAGCCGCCGGGGGAGTTGACGTAGAGCGAGATGTCCCGGTCGGGGGAGTGGTGCTCCAGGTACATGAACTGCGCCATGACGTCGTTGGCGGAGGTCTCGTCGATCTGTGTCCCGAGGATGACGATCCGTTCCTCGAGCAGCTTCGAGCAGGGGTCCGGCGTCCGGTTCCCCGATGCCGTGCGTTCGGTGAGCTCGGGCAGGACGTGGCGGGCGGACGGTCGGGTCATGAGAGCCCCTCCTGTCTGGTCGTCTCTGTAAAAAATGTACAGGACGTACGTGACGTTATGATGGGTCCATGGCCTACGAGATTCCGGTTACCCAAGCCAGGGCTGAGCTCGCCGACCTCATCAACCGCGTGGTGTACGGCGGTGAGCGCGTCGTCGTGACCCGGCACGGAAAGCCCCTCGTCGCCCTCGTGTCCGCCGATGACCTGCGACGACTCGAAGAACTCAGGGAGGCGCAGGAGCCCGCCGAGGAGCAGGTGATCAGTGCGGTGGCCGGCGTCCGCGAGGTCACGTCCGCTCCCCGCGAACGGCAGCGCTTCGGCATCGCGGCGGAGCACCGGGGGACGGCCACCTCGTAAGCCCGTACGACAGGACCGCGCACCCCCGTCCGCCACGGCGGGGTGCGCGGTCGGTCCGTGCGCCGGAGACGGGTGGTCGTGCGGCCGGTCAGCCGACGGGAGCCGGACTCGGCTCGGTGGCGGGCTCCGCGTCCCTCATGCGTTCCCTCGGCGCGCCGCCGGCCAGTACGGCGCCCAGGCCCAGCACCGCCCACCAGGTCAGTGTCAGGGCGGGGCCGGCCGCCGCCGCGCCGTCGAAGAAGGACACCGAGCGCAGCAGCGACACGCCCGCCCCCGGCGGCAGCCACCGGCCGATCGCCCCGGCCGGCTCGGGCAGCATCTCCGGCGCCGAGGACGCCCCCGAGAAGGGGTTGCCGAGCAGCATGATCACCAAGCCGCCGAGCGCGATGCCCGCCCGTCCGAACAGCGCCGCGAGTCCGGCGACCGCCGCACCCATGGCCAGCGCGGCCAGCGCGAACGTACCGGCCACCGTCCACCAGTTCCCCGGAACGGCCTCCAGCCAGCTGTGCGCCAGCGCCGCGGCCACCGCGCCGACCAGGGCGGCGGACCCGGCCAGCGCGGCCACCGCGCGGACGCCGCGCAGCCCCAGCAGCGTCACCGCAGAGCCGGCGCCGATCCCGGCCAGGGCCAGGGGCAGCACGCTGGTGTTCAGGACCGCGCCGCGCGGATCCGCCTCGGCGGCGGGCACCACGTCCACGGTGGCGACCTGGTTGCCGGAGGCGGAGGCATGGTGGGTCACCGCCTGCTGCAGCAACTGGGCCACGACCGGGCTCGCGGCGGACGCGGTGAGCAGTTTCGGCCCCTGCCCGGTGACGACGACCGCGCCGTACACCTCGCGGTCCTCGACCGCTTCCCGGGCGGCGGCCTCGTCGGCGTAGTGGTGGAGGTCGAAGGCGCCCTCCTGGCCTTCCAGTCGCTGCTCCACCGGTGCGGTCGCGGCGGCGGAGCCGGCCACGCCGAGCGGCAGGTCATGTGGCGCCGTACGGGCCGCGGGCCAGGCGAAGGCCCAGAGTGCCAGCGCCACCAGGGCGGGGATCAGCAGCGTCACGGCGACGACGCGACGGCGCGGCGACAGTGTCGAGAGGGGCATGAGGACTCCGGTGACCAAAAAGAAGGATCGTTCGTTTTAAGTTCACCGCCACCGTCCCGCTCCGCCCGCTCCTTGTCAAGAAGGAATGTTCGTTTTAGATTGCGGCCATGGCCCGCGTATCCCAGGAACACCTCGACGCCCGCCGCCGCCAGATCCTCGACGGCGCCGCGTCCTGCTTCGCCCGCAACGGCTTCCACGCCACCTCGATGCAGGACGTCCTCAAGGAGGTGGACCTCTCCGCGGGCGCCGTCTACCGGTACTTCCGCGGGAAGGACGAACTGATCGCCGCGATCGTGACCGATGTGCTCGACACGGTGCGCGGCATTCTCGAGCGGGCCGTCCAGGAAAGTCCGCCGCCCACCCCCGACGTGCTCATCCCGCACGCCCTGGCCCGGATGAGGGAGCAGCGGCCGGCCACCCTGGACGGCGGCGAGTGGATGTTCCCGCGGCTGATGATCCAGGTGTGGACGGAGACCACGCGCAGCCCCGAACTGGCGGCCGTGCTGGGCGACGGGTACCAGAAGGTCCGCGCGGTCTGGGGGAGGGTCGTCGAGAGCTACCAGGACGCCGGCCTGATGCCGGCCGACGCCGACACCGACGCGGTGGCCCGGGCGATGATCGCGCTCGTGCAGGGCTTTGCCGCCCAGATGGCCCTCTTCGGAGGGATCTCCGAGCGGACGCTGGGCGAGGGCCTGCGGGCGCTGATGACCATGGGGCCGGCCCGGACGGACACCTGACGGGTGGTGATCGCCCCGCCGCCCGTTCCCGTTCCCCGCCTCCGAGGGCTTCGCCCCCGGGCCCCCTTCGGCCTGGACGGTCCTGTCCTCGAACGCCGGACGGGCTGAAAGTGCGTCCGATTGGCGGAGTGCCATTACCCGGTTATCGGATTGGCAAAGAACGGCCTCGGCCCCTGTTCCCGGTGACCTCACAGCAGAGAGGATCCCCCGTACCCATCGCAACGATGAACGGGGAGGCCCCACTTGAGGGACAGCAGACCGAAGAGGCGGGCGGTGGGGCTCGGTTCGGCCGGAGTGCTCGTCACGGCGACGCTCATAGCCGGCGCCGTCGCGGCGCCCACGGCGAGCGCGACGGCGGACACCCACCACGGCAAGGACCGCGAGGCCAGGGGCGTGGCGATCGCCGCCGCCCGGGCCGCGAAGACCGGCGTCGACTGGCAGGACTGCCCCGCCGACTGGAACCTGGCCAAGCCGATCCAGTGCGGCTGGGTCTCGGTGCCGATGGACTACGCCAAGCCGTACGGCAAGCAGATCAAGCTCGCCGTCGACCGCATCGGCAACACCGGCACCAAGGGCGAGCGCCAGGGCGCGCTCCTGTACAACCCGGGCGGTCCCGGCGGTTCCGGTCTGCGCTTCCCGGCCCGGGTCACCGCCAAGAACCCGGTCTGGGCCAACACGGCCGAGGCCTACGACTTCGTGGGCTTCGACCCGCGCGGCGTCGGCAAGTCCGCGCCCATCTCCTGCGCCGACCCGCAGGAGTTCGTCAAGGCGCCCAAGATGGACCCGGTGCCCCGCGACGAGGCCGACAAGCGGGCCCAGCGCAAGCTCGCCCGCGAGTACGCCGAGGGCTGCCACGAGCGCAGCGGCGAGATGCTGCCGCACATGACCACGCCGAACACCGCGCGCGACCTCGACGTCATCCGCGCCGCTCTCGGCGAGAAGAAGCTCAACTTCCTCGGCGTCTCCTACGGCACCTACCTCGGCGCCGTCTACGCCACCCTCTTCCCCGGCCACGTCCGCCGCATGGTCGTCGACAGCGTCGTCAACCCCTCCCGCGACAAGATCTGGTACCAGGCCAACCTGGACCAGGACGTCGCCTTCGAGGGCCGCTGGAAGGACTGGCAGGACTGGGTCGCGAAGAACGACGCCGCCTTCCACCTGGGCACCACCCGCGACGCCGTCCAGGCCCAGTGGCTGAAGCTGCGCGCCACCGCCGAGAAGGACCCGATCGGCGGGATCGTCGGACCCGCCGAGCTGATCGGTTTCTTCCAGAGCGCCCCGTACTACGACTCCGCGTGGGTCCCGGTCGCGACCGTCTTCAGCCAGTACGTCGCCGGCGACACCCAGGCGCTCGTCGACGCCGCCGCCCCCGATCTCTCCGACATCGCCGGCAACGCGGCCTCGGAGAACGGCAACGCCGTTTACACGGCCGTGGAGTGCACCGACGCCAAGTGGCCCACCAGCTGGCGCAAGTGGGACCGCGACAACACCCGGCTGCACCGGGACCATCCGTTCATGACCTGGGCCAACGCCTGGATGAACCTGCCCTGCGCCACCTGGCCGGTCAAGCAGCGGACGCCCGTGGACGTCACGTCCGGCAAGGGCCTGCCGCCGGTGCTGATCGTCCAGTCCGAGCGTGACGCGGCCACCCCGTACGCGGGCGCCGTCGAGCTGCACCAGCGGCTCAGGGGCTCCCGCCTCATCACCGAGAGGAACGCCGGATCCCACGGTGTCACCGGCCTGGTCAACTCCTGCGTCAACGACCGGGTGGACACCTACCTGCTCACCGGCGAGCTGGACCGCTCCGACGTGACCTGCGCACCGCACGCCACACCGAAGCCCTGAGCCCACGCCGTACGGCACGAGGGGCGGCCGGAACTCTCCGGCCGCCCCTCGTGCCGTGTGCGCGCAAGGATCAGTTCAGCGGCATGCGCGGGAAGCGGCGCCTGTCCTCCGCCCTGCGCTCGGCGTCCTCCGCCTTGGCGACGGCCGCGTACTGGTCGACGTACTCCTGCTCGGACAGGGTGAGGATGGCGTACATGAGCTCGTCGGTCGCGGCGCGCAGGACCGCCTTCTCGTGTTCCATCCCCGCGTAGCGCGAGAAGTCCAGCGGCTTGCCGAAACGGATCACCACCGGGTGGATCCGGGGAATCTTCCTGCCGGGCGGCTGCGCCTCGAACGTGCCGATCATCGCGCAGGGAATCACCGGGACGCCCGCCCTGAGAGCCATCACCGCGACGCCGACCTTGCCCTTGTAGAGGCGGCCGTCGTGCGAGCGCGTGCCCTCCGGGTAGATGCCGAGCAGTTCCCCCTTGCCCAGCACGCCGAGGCCCTCCCGGATGGCGGCCTGCCCGGCCTCCTTGCCGGAGCGGTCGACGGGGATCTGCCCCGCGCTGTGGAAGAAGAACGCCGTCAGCCGGCCCTTGAGGCCGGGGCCGGTGAAGTACTCGGCCTTGGCGAGGAAGGTGATGCGCCGTTTGAGTACGGCCGGCATCAGGAAGTGGTCCGAGAACGACAGATGGTTCCCCGCGACGATGGCGGCGCCGGACGACGGCACGTGCTCCAGGCCCTCTATTCGCGGCCGGAAGACCAGACGCAGCAACGGGCCCAGCAGCACGTACTTGAGCAGGTAGTAGAACAAGGGCACGCTCCTCGACTCCGGCGGACGGGCGGTGCCGCCGCATCCCGGCAGGCCATCCGGCACGTCGTGGGGTGCCAGTCTAGGACCGGGTGCCGTGGCCCGGCACCACGTTCGACGCGACGGAACGCGCCGTGCCGGGGCGGTTGAGTGCCCGTCAGGGACGCATCGCGGGGGAGTAGGCTCGAACACATGAGGATCTCGGTCTCCTCCGACATGGACGAACCCGTGGCCCGCGCCCTCCTCGCCGAACTCCGCGAGCGCGGCCACGAGGTACGCGCGCACGGCGCCCTGAGCCCCGGTGACGACCCGCAGTGGGCCGTCTGCTCCGAGGCGGCGGCCCGTGAGGTCGCCGACGGGACGGCGGACCAGGCGGTGGTGTGCTGCTGGACCGGCACGGGCGCCTCGATCGCCGCGAACAAGGTGCCCGGCGTCCGGGCCGCCCTGTGCACGGACGCCTGTACGGCGGACGGCGCGCGCCGCTGGAACGACGCCAACGTGCTGGCGCTCAGCCTGCGGCTGACGTCCGGGCCGCTGCTGACGGAGATCCTCGACGCCTGGTTCGCCGGCGCGCCCAGCGACGACCCGGAGGACCGGCGCAACGTGGAACGCACGGAACGCCTCGACCGGGAGCGCACCGGCTCCTGACGCGCCCCGGACCCGCCGGTCACAGCCGTACGACGACCAGCGCCGTGTCGTCGGTGGCGCCGCCCGGCGGCAGCAGCTCCAGCAGCACGGTGTCCGCGAGCGTCTCGGGATCCTGCGTCCGGTGACGGCGCAGGGCCTCGGCGAGCCGCAGCAGCCCCCTGTCGATGTCCTCCCGGCGTCGTTCGATCAGCCCGTCGGTGTAGAGCACCAGGGTCGCCCCCGGCGCGAACCCGGTGGCCGCCTCCGGCCGGGGCGCCGGGTCGGGCTGGGCGTCGAGCGGCGGGTCGGTGGCCCGGTCGAGGAACTCCACGCGTCCGTCGCGATGGAGCAGCACCGGCGGCGGATGGCCGGCGCTGCTGTAGGTGATGGTGTGCCGGTCGAAGTCGATGAAGGTCGCCACCGCGGTCGCGGACTCGGCGCCGTCCACCACATGGGCGTAGCGGCCCACCACGTTCAGCGCCTGCGCGGGCCCGTCCGCCACCCGGGAGGCGGCGGTCAGCGCGCTGCGCAGCTGGCCCATCACCCCGGCCGCCGTCAGCCCGTGCCCCACCACGTCGCCCACGGACACGCCGATGCGGTGCCCGCCCACCAGGTCGACCAGGTCGTACCAGTCACCGCAGACGTTGAGCGCGCCCACCGCCGGCCGGTAGCGCACCGCGGCCCGGTGGTGGCCGACCTGCCGGCGGGCGGGCAGCATCGCCTCCTGCAGCGCCAGGGCCACCTCGCGCTCCCGGGCGTGCGCCCGGCGCAGCCGGTTGTTGAGCTCCTGCAGCTCACGGGCGCGCGCGTACAGCTCGGCCTCCAGCACCCGCCCCCGGCCGCCACCCGTGCCGCCCCGGGTCCGGATCAGTTCGGTGACCTCCTCGACCCGGTGCACGATCAGCGCGATCCGCCCGTCGGGGCCGGGCACCGGCGTGTTCACCGGGCTCCAGTAGCGCTCCTCCCAGTGCCCGGAGTGTTCCGGGCTCTCCACGTCGTAACGCTGCACCGCCATGGTGTCGCGCTCACCCGTGGCCAGGACCCGCAGCAGCGAGGTGCGCAGACGGTGCGCGCCCGTGGCCTCCGGGTCGTCGGGGTTCTCCGGGAACACGTCGAACAGGAAGCGGCCCACCACGGCCTCGCGCGAGCGCCCGGTCCCGCGGACGAAGGCCTCGTTGACGTCCGCGTACACCAGATCAGGGGTCAGCAGCGCCACCATGCCCGGCAGGGCCTGGTAGGCCGCCGCGTAGTCGATCGACGCCTCCGCCATGGGCCATCGCCTCACTCCAGCGGCGCGGTCAGTGACTGCTCCGCCCAGATGATCTTCCCGTCGGGAACGAACCGGGTGCCCCACCGCTGAGCCAGCTGGGAGACCAGCAGCAGCCCGCGCCCGCCCTCGTCCATCGCGCGGGGGTGCCGCAGATGGGGTGCGGTGGCGCCGCCGTCGAACACCTCGCACACCAGCGCCCGCTCGCGGATCAGCCGCAGCCGCACGGGGCCGCCGGTGTGCCGTATGGCGTTGGTGACCAGTTCACTGACGACCAGCTCCGTGGTGAAGACCAGGTCGTCCAGCCCCCAGTGGGCCAGCTGCCGGGTGCTGGTCCTGCGGGCCTCGGCCACGACCGCCGGATCCGCCGGCAGGTCCCAGACCGCGATCTGTCCGGGGTCGAGACGTTTGGTGCGGGCCATCAGCAGGGCCACGTCGTCGTACGGCCGGGCCGGGACCAGCATGTCGACCACCGCGCGGCAGCTCGGCTCGAGCGCGGTCGCGGCGCCCTGCAGCGCCTGCCGCAGCCGTTCGCGGTCCGTCCCGTCGGGCGAGGGCTTCCCGCCGGCCAGCAGACCGTCCGTGTGCAGGGCGAGCGTGCTGCCCTCGGCCAGGTCCAGCTCCACCGCCTCGAACGGCGGGCCGCCCACGCCGAGCGCGGGTCCCTGCGGGAGGTCGACGAAGGTGACCGTGCCGTCGGGTGCCACCACGGCGGGCGCGGGATGGCCGGCGGCCGCCATCGTGCACCGCCCGTCCACCGGGTCGTAGACGACGTACAGGCAGCCGGACCCGACGGACCGGCCGGGGAAGTCCCCGGCCTCCCCGTCGCCCTCGTCCTGCGCCAGCCGGGACGCCAGGTCGTCCAGATGGGCGAGCACCTCCTCGGGCGGCAGATCGATCGCGGCCAGCGTCCGTACGGCGGTGCGCAGCCGACCCATGGCCGCGGCGGCGTCGATGCCGTGCCCCGGCACCTCGCCGACGACCAGGGCGACACGGGCGCCGGACAGCGGGATCAGGTCGTACCAGTCGCCGCCCAGACCGGTCAGCTCGTCGGCCGGGCGGTAGCAGGCGGACACCTCCACGGCGTCCTGCTCGGGCAGCCGCCGGGGCAGCAGACTGCGCTGCAGGACGAGCGCGGCGTCCCGCTCGCGGGTGTAGCGCCGGGCGTTGTCCACGCAGACGGCGGCGCGGGAGACGAGGTCCTCGGCCAGACTGAGGTCGTCCTCGTCGAAGGGGTTCTGCCGGCGGCGGCGGAAGAACGTGGTGACGCCCAGGGTGACGCCCCGGGCCCGGACCGGGACGATCAGCGCGCTCTGCAGGCCGAGCTCCAGGAAGGTGGACTCCCGGCCGCCCGGTGTCGTGGCCCACTCCAGGGCGAGCGGGTCGAGCTGCTCCTGACGCCAGGACCGGCCCGTGGTCAGAGAGCGCACCGGCGGCGAACCCGCCAGGTACGACACGGCCGCCCCGGTCTCCACGACCGTCCGCGGCAGGTCCTCGTACAGCGACCGGTGGCCCGCGCGGCGCAGCGGCACCCGGTCGGAATCGGTGAGCGGACCCGGCGGGAGCTCGGCGCCGCGCAGCACCGTCTCCAGCAGGTCCACGACGACGAAGTCCGCGAGTTCCGGCACGGCCACGTCCGCCAGTTCCTGCGCGGTGCGCAGGATGTCCAGGGTGCGGCCGATGTGCTCGCCGGCCCGGTCGAGCAGGGCGAGGCGCTGCCGGGCGCGGTGCCGTTCGGTGACGTCCACGACGGTGTAGTACACGCCCATCGGACGGCCCCGGTCGTCGTCGAGGCGGGTGAACGACAGCATGTGCACGGTCTCGCGCAGCGGCGCCGAACGGACCTGGCCGACGTGCTCGTAGTCGAGCACCTGTTCGCCGGTGTCCAGTACGTGCCGCATCCGCTCCTCGACCGCCTCGGCGTCCATACCCGGCTGGACGTCCGCGAACCGCAGTCCCAGACGCCGCCCGGCCGGACCGCCGCCGAACTGTTCGAGCGCGGCGTTGGACCACACGAAGCGCAGCTCCGTGTCCACGATCGCGATGCCGATCGGAGCACCGGCGACCATCTGCTCCAGCACGGCGCGGCTCATGTCCCAGCCGGCCGAGCCGGCCAGCTCCGACAGCAGGACCAGCAGCGACGAACGGCCTCGCGGCTCCACGGTCGGCGTGACCCGCACCATCAACGCGACCGGCCGCCCGTCCCGGTGCCGGGCCGTCATCAGGCCCGCCCAGTCGCCGTCCGACCGGCCCCGCTCGACCAGGTCCGGCACCCGCTCGGCGTCCTCGGGGACCAGCAGCTCGGCGAACTTGCGGCCCACGGCCTCGGAGGCGCGGTACCCCAGCAGCCGCTCGGCCCCGCCGGTCCAGCTCGACACCATGCCGTGCGGATCGAGCAGCAGGGGAACGGCGTCGGCCACATCGAACCCCTGCCGGGCAACGTCCTGCTCCTTGTGTCCGCCCACGGCCGACCTCTCTGTCGCTGAGAGTGGTCTACCCCCTCTTGTCCCCATCTTCACCCTTCGGGCGGGATGAGGACGTCCTGGGATACGCCGTCCCCCGCCGGGCCCTCGGCGGGGGACGGCGGTGGCTCAGGACTGCCGGGCCAGCACCTTCTCCACGGTGTGCAGGGCGCTCTGCAGCTCCTCCGCCGTGACGGTCAGGGGCGGGGCCAGGCGGATGGTGGAGCCGTGGGTGTCCTTGACCAGGATGCCCTCCCGCATCAGGTGTTCGCTGACCTCGCGGCCGGTGCCGAGCGCCGGGTCGACGTCCACGCCCGCCCACAGGCCGCGGGAGCGGAAGCCGACCACGCCCCTGCCGAGGAGCGACTCCAGGCCCTCGCGCAGGATCCCGCCCAGTTCCGCCGCCCGGCGCTGGAACTCGCCCGTCTCCAGCAGCTCCACCACGGCCGTACCGACCGCCGCGGCCAGCGGATTGCCGCCGAAGGTCGACCCGTGCTCACCCGGACGGAGCACCTGGAGCACCTCCCGCCGGGCCACCACCGCGGACACCGGGACGATGCCGCCGCCCAGCGCCTTGCCGAGCAGGACGACGTCCGGGACGACCGACTCGTGCTCCACGGCGAGCGTGCGGCCCGTACGGCCGAGACCCGACTGGATCTCGTCGGCGATGAACAGGCATCCCGCGCGGCGCGTCAGCTCCCGCACCCCGGCCAGATAACCGTCGTCCGGGATGATCACACCCGCCTCGCCCTGGACGGGCTCGATCAGCACCGCCGCCGTCGTCTCGTCGACCGCCGCCTCCAGCGCCGCGAGATCGTTGTACGGGACCACGCGGAAGCCAGGGGTGAAGGGGCCGAAACCGGCCCGCGCGACCTCGTCCGTCGAGAAGCTCACGATCGTCGTCGTACGGCCGTGGAAGTTGTCCGCCGCCACCACGATCGTCGCCCGGTCCGCCGGGACGCCCTTCACGTCGTAGGCCCATTTGCGGGCCACCTTGATCCCGCTCTCCACCGCCTCCGCACCGGTGTTCATGGGCAGCACCATGTCGAGACCGGTCAGCGCGGCCAGCCGCTCCGCGAACTCGGCGAGCCGGTCGTTGTGGAACGCGCGCGAGGTCAGCGTCAGCCGGTCCAGCTGGCGGTGCGCCGCCTCGATCAGCGCCGGATGCCGGTGGCCGAAGTTGAGCGCCGAGTAGCCGGCCAGCATGTCGAGGTACCGCCGGCCCTCCACGTCCTCCACCCACGCGCCCTCCGCGCGGGCGACGACCACGGGCAGCGGATGGTAGTTGTGCGCGAGGACCGGCTCCTCCGCACCGATCAGCTCGGCGGACGTGCGCGCGGGGAC
This sequence comes from Streptomyces sp. NPDC020731, assembly GCF_044334705.1. Lineage (NCBI taxonomy): Bacteria > Bacillati > Actinomycetota > Actinomycetes > Kitasatosporales > Streptomycetaceae > Streptomyces > Streptomyces sp. NPDC020731. Next base: position 10,584 of record NZ_JBIRTN010000013.1, on the reverse strand, counting down.
GACAGAGGTCATGAGCGGATCTCCTGTGTGCAGCACTTGATGCCCCCGCCTGCCTTGTGGAACTCGGACAGGTCGACGGGAACGGGGACGTAGCCGCGGTCGGCGAGCCGGGCGGCGAGGGCCGTGGCCCCGGGGGAGACGAACACATGGCGCCCGTCGGACACGGAGTTCAGCCCGAACGCCGTCGCGTCCTCACGGGTCGCGAGCACCGCGTCCGGGTACAGCCGGGCGAGCACCTCGCGGCTGCCCGGAGAGAACGCCTCCGGGTAGTACGCGACGTTCTCCTCGTCCAGCACGAACAGCGCCGTGTCCAGGTGGTAGAAGTACGGATCCACCAGCGTCAGGCCGATCACCGGCACCCCGAAGAACTCCTGCACCTCGCGGTGCGCCTCACGGGTGGTGCGGAAGCCGGTGCCGGCGAGGATCCAGCGCCCGGCGGGCACCAGGTCGCCCTCGCCCTCGCACACCGACTCGGGATGGTGCACCTCGTACCCCTCGGCCTTGAACCAGGCCTCGTACGGCACGGACTCCGGGCGCCGCTCGGGCGCCAGGAACAGGGAGCCGAAGACGCGGCCCTCCACGACGACCGCCGCGTTCGCGGCGAACACCATGTCGGGCAGTGCGGGCTCGGGCTTCACGGTCTCCACGGTATGACCGTGGTCACGGTAGGCGTCGATCAGCGTCCGCCACTGGCCTCGGGCGAGGGCGACGTCGACGGGGCGGTCGGGATGCATCCAGGGATTGATCGCGTACCGGACGGCGAAGTGTCTGGGTTCGCAGACGAGGTATCGCCGCCGGGACGCCACACGGAAGTCGGGCACAGAGGGGTTCCTCCGCTTCCACGCGGTCTCGACAGGGGTGAGACCACGGTAGGAAGCGAGCGATACGGGCGACAAGGAACAAGAGCTGCGTGTTCACGCAGGAATGCTGCGCAGTTGCACCCTTCAGCGCACGTCTGGTGCGCCCTCCGGCGCGGGCTGGCTCACTCCTGCCTCAGGACTGTCCGGCAGCAGATGGGACAGCACCATCACACTGATCGTCTTCCGGATGAACGGCTCCTGGCGGATCCGCTCCAGCACCTCCTCGAAGTGCTCCACGTCCCGCGCCCGCACGTGCAGCAGCGCGTCCGCGCCGCCGGTCACCGTCATCGCCGCGGCGATCTCCGGATGGTTGCGCACCACCTCCGCCAGCCGCCGGGGCGGCGCCGCCCCCTCGCAGTACACCTCGACATACGCCTCGGTGCGCCAGCCCAGCGCCGACGGCCGCACCGTCGCCGTGAAGCCGGTGATCACCCCGGTCTCGCGCAGCCGGTCCACCCGGCGCTTGACCGCCGTCGACGACAGCCCGACGGCCGCGCCGATCTCGGCGAAGGACGTCCTGGCGTTCGCCATCAGCGCGGTGACGATCTTCCGGTCGAGTTCGTCGAACGACGCGGGCCTGCTGTTCATGCGGGCACTGTATCCAGCGCGAACGCCCACGTCCGGGGCATGTCCAGACGTGGAAATCACCCCTACACTCCACCTTCATGCTGCGCGCCCTCGCCGTCGACGACGAACGCCCCTCACTGGAGGAACTGCTCTACCTGCTGAACGCCGACCCCCGCATCGGCAGCGCCGAGGGTGCCGGTGACGCCACCGAGGCGCTGCGCCGCATCAACCGTGCCCTGGAGTCGGGACCCGACGGGCCCGAGGCCATCGACGTCGTCTTCCTCGACATCCAGATGCCCGGCCTCGACGGCCTCGACCTGGCCCGGCTGCTCACCGGGTTCGCCCGGCCGCCGTTCATCGTGTTCGTCACCGCCCACGAGGACTTCGCCGTCCAGGCCTTCGACCTCGATGCCGCCGACTACGTCCTCAAACCCGTGCGCAAGGAACGGCTGGCCGAGGCGGTCCGCCGCGTCGTCGAACTGCGCGCCGCCGCGCAGCGCGGCACCGCCGCCCCGCGCATCCCCGTGCACGAACCCGACCCCGACCACATACCCGTCGAACTCGGCGGCGTGACCCGCTTCGTCGCCGTCGACGGCATCACCCACGTCGAGGCCCAGGGCGACTACGCCCGCCTGCACACCGACCGGGGCAGCCACCTCGTACGGATCCCGCTGTCCACCCTGGAGGAGCGCTGGCGCTCCCGCGGCTTCGTCCGCATCCACCGCCGCCATCTGGTCGCCCTGCGCCACATCGGCGAACTCCGGCTCGACGCGGGCGCCGTGAGCGTCCTGATCGGCTCCGAGGAACTCCAGGTCAGCCGGCGGCACGCCCGCGAACTGCGGGACCTGCTGATGCGCCGGACCACGAGTTAGGCGGGGGGGAGCGCACATGCCACAGGACCCGACCGAACGCCGGGTGGTCGTCACCGGCCCGCCCCGCCGCGCCCGCCGCTCCTCCGGCTACTACCGCCCGCGCACCGAGATCGACGAGCAGACCACCCTCGGCCACACCTACGTCCGCTCCCTGATGCGCATCCAGCTGCGCACCGGACTCACCGTGTTCGCCGTCCTCGTCCTGCTCGTCGGCCCGCTCCCGCTGGTCTTCGCCGCCGCCCCGGACGCCCGCCGCCTGGAGTGGGCGGTGCTCGGCTTCGGGCTCTACCCCCCGCTGGTCCTGCTCGCCCGCTGGTACGTGCGCCGCGCCGAACGCAACGAACGCGACTTCGTGCGGCTCGTCGAGGACCGCTGAGACCAGGACGTCCCACGCCGTGAACTCCACCTACGCCGTTCCCGCCGTCGCCCTCGTCGTTCTCGCGACCGTCCTCGTCGGCGCCTTCGGCCTGCGCATCTCCCGCACCACCTCCGACTTCTACGTCGCCTCCCGCACCGTCGGCCCCCGACTCAACGCGGCCGCCATCAGCGGCGAGTACCTCTCCGCCGCCTCCTTCCTGGGCATCGCGGGACTCGTCCTCGTGCAGGGTCCGGACATGCTCTGGTACCCGGTCGGCTACACCGCCGGCTATCTGGTGCTGCTGCTGTTCGTCGCCGCCCCGCTGCGCCGCTCCGGCGCCTACACCCTGCCCGATTTCGCCGAGGCCCGGCTCGCCTCCCAGACGGTACGACGGCTCGCGGGAGCCTCCGTCGTCGGCGTCGGCTGGCTGTACCTGCTGCCCCAGCTCCAGGGTGCGGGGCTCACCCTGACCGTCCTCACCGGAGCGCCCGACTGGCTCGGCGGGGTGATCGTCGCCGTGGTGGTGACCGTCATCGTCGGCGCGGGCGGCATGCGCAGCATCACCTTCGTGCAGGCCTTCCAGTACTGGCTGAAACTCACCGCCCTGCTCGTCCCCGCCCTCTTCCTGATCACCGCCTGGCAGAGCGACGGCGCCCCCAGCCACGCCTTCGACGAGCCGGCCGCCTTCCGCGAACAACGGGTGGTCCGCATCGACGACACCCTCGACCTCCGGCTCGACCGGCCGCTCACCGTCACGGTGGACGGCACCGTCGACGGCCGTGACCACGACGGCACCGAGACCGGCCTGACCGCCGGCACCCACCGCATCGACGGCGGCACCCGGCTCACCTTCGCCGAGGGCGCCGAGGTCCCCGCCGCCGGACGCGGTGCCGACGACGCCCTGTCGCCCTCCCGCGCCGAGTCCCGCGAGGAACGCCCGCTGTACGCCACGTACGGACTGATCCTCGCCACCTTCTTCGGCACCATGGGACTGCCGCACGTCGTGGTCCGCTTCTACACCAGCCCGCACGGCGTGGCCGCCCGCCGTACCACCGTCGCGGTCCTCGGCCTGATCGGCGCCTTCTACCTCCTGCCACCGGTCTACGGGGCCCTCGGCCGGCTCTACGCGCCCGAACTCACCCTCACCGGCGACGCGGACGCCGCCGTCCTGCTCCTGCCGGGCCGGATGATCGGCGGGACGGGCGGTGACCTCCTCGGGGCGCTGGTCGCCGGGGGCGCCTTCGCCGCGTTCCTGTCGACGGCCTCCGGGCTCACCATGGCCGTGGCCGGCGTACTCACCCAGGACGTGCTCCCCTCGCGCGGCGTACGGCACTTCCGGCTCGGCACCGTCCTCGCGATGGCCGTACCCCTCGGGGCGAGCCTCCTGGTCGGCGGACTGCCGGTGGCCGACGCCGTGGGACTCGCCTTCGCCGTCTCCGCCTCGTCGTTCTGCCCGCTGCTCGTCCTCGGCATCTGGTGGCGCCGGCTGACCCCGCCCGGCGCGGCCGCCGGGATGCTGGTGGGCGGTGGCTCCGCGTTCGCCGCCGTCGCCGCGACCATGGCCGGCTACCCGGGCACGGGGCCCTGGCACGCGCTGTTCGCCTGGCCCGCACTGTGGTCGGTGCCGCTGGGCTTCCTCACCATGATCCTGGTGTCCCTGGCCACCCCCGGCCGGGTGCCGCCCGGCACGGCGGCGGTACTGGCCCGCTTCCACCTGCCGGAGGAACTCCGTACGGAGGTGTCCGCATGAGCGGTTTCCTCGCCGGTCTGCTCGTCGCCGTCCTGCCCCTGCTGGCCGCCGGGTTCTGGATCGGCCGGCGCACCGCCCGCCCCGCCGGCCTCGCCGGACTCGGCACCCCCGTCGAGCACGCCACCTTCGAGACCCTGCACACCGCGTCCCTGGCCACGCCCCCGCTGCGGGCCGGCCTGACGGAGGAGACCGCCGGCAAGTCCGCCCGCAAGCTGCGCTCCCTGCTCGGCACGGACGCCCTCTGCCTCACCGACCGCGACCAGGTCCTCGTCTGGGACGGCGCCGGCGCCCACCACCGCGCCGAGATCATGGAACGCCTCGGCGGCCCCCTCGACACCGGCCGCGGCGAGGCGTTCCCGCTCACCTGCGACACCCCCGACTGCTCGGTGCGCTGGGCGGTGGTCGCCCCGCTCACCGTCGACGACCGGGTGCACGGCACGCTCGTCGCCTGCGCGCCCCGCGAGTCCGCGGTCCTGGTCCGGGCCGCCGGGGAGGTCGCCCGCTGGGTCTCCGTCCAGCTCGAACTCGCCGACCTCGACCAGTCCCGCACCCGTCTCATCGAGGCCGAGATCAGGGCCCTGCGCGCCCAGATCTCCCCGCACTTCATCTTCAACTCGCTCGCCGTGATCGCCTCGTTCGTGCGCACCGACCCCGAGCGGGCCCGCGAACTGCTCCTGGAGTTCGCCGACTTCACCCGCTACTCGTTCCGCCGTCACGGCGACTTCACCACCCTCGCCGACGAACTCCACGCCATCGACCACTATCTGGCGCTGGTGCGGGCACGCTTCGGCGACCGCCTCTCCGTCACCCTGCAGATCGCCCCCGAGGTACTGCCGGTCGCGCTGCCCTTCCTCTGCCTCCAGCCACTGGTGGAGAACGCCGTCAAGCACGGCCTGGAGGGCAAGGCCGACAAGTGCCGCATCCAGATCACCGCGCAGGACGCCGGAGCCGAGGCGCTCGTCGTCATCGAGGACGACGGCGCCGGAATGGACCCCGGCCTGCTGCGCCGTATCCTCGCCCGCGAGGTCAGCCCCACCGGCGGCATCGGACTGTCCAACGTCGACGACCGGCTCCGTCAGGTCTACGGCGACGACCACGGCCTCGTCATCGAGACCGCCGTCGGCGCGGGCATGAAGATCACCGTCCGGCTGCCGAAGTACCAGCCGGGTGTGCACCTGACGGGGCGGCTCACCCCGAAGTGAGGCCGGCCGCCCCGGACGCCTCTCAGGTGCTGCGGGTGGCGACCATTCCCAAGGTGATCAGCCCCAGGACGACCCAGCCGAACCACAGCCAGCCGTTGCTGCCGAGCGCCACCGTGTACGCCGTCACGGCGACCAGACCGCCGACGGTGAGCACCCCCATGGTCTTCGTCGACGTGGAACCGTTCGTGGAACCGGGCATCGCGGCACCCTCCTCATGGTTCGGCTCCCTCCATGGTGCCCCCGTTCTGCCTCCTTACGGTGCACACGACGACATGTGTGCCCGATTTCCAGGGCCCCTCACTGGTCCACGACCCGGGTTCGTGGACCGACGGGTCGAAGCCGTACTCACGCGGCGGCACCTCGCGCGCACACGCCGCGTCCGACCCGGTGCGCGCCTCGGCGAGCGTGACGTCCTTGCCCAGCCGGGTGAACCCGAGCACCTGCTCGTCGTACGTCCCGTCGCACGCCACCAGCCGCGCCTCCCGGCGGGACCGCACGTCCAGGCAGTCCCGCCGCTGCATCGTCGCCGTGTCGGCGAACGCCGTCCCCAGGCGGCGCCGGTCCCCGAGCGGTCCGTACACCGGCCCGTGCGCCCCCAGCACCAGACAGGCGGTACGCCCCCCGGCCGCCTCGAACCCGTCCGACGTCGGTACGACGGCCAGGCCGCGGACGTCGGCCAGCCGGCCGCGCAGCTCCCGCGTCCGCTCCTCGCAGCGGGCCGGCCCCCGCTCCCGCGCCTCCTCGTCCGAGGCGGCCCGGACGAACGCCACGACCTGTCCGTCGGGCGCCTGGTCCGCACAGGTCGGGTCGAGAGCCAGCCGGGGCGTGCCGGTGAACCGGACGCCACCGGACCAGTCGGCCAGCACACAGTCGCCCTCTTCCAGCGGCTCGACCAGCCCGACGGCCTCCCCGTACGGCACCGCCGTCCCGCCGCCGCTGTCGCGGTCGGCCAGCGCGTACCAGGCACCGCCCAGGGCCAGCACCAGACCCAGCCCGCCGGTGAGGACCGCGCGCAGCGCGTGCGGGCGGGGGCGCCGACGGGCGCCGCCGCCGACGGGGCCACGGGCGTCCGCTCCGGGCGCCGGGCGCGCGGAGGCGGCCCAGGGCCGCTGGGAGCCGAGGTCCGTCCGCGTCCGTGCGTACGCCTCCGTCAGGGGCGTCACGATGCGCGCCAGCTCGGCCTCCACCTCACGCGCCGTCGCCCGCAGGTCCGGATCCTTGGTGAGCAGCCCCCGCAGCACCGGCTCCAGCGCGCCTGCCCGCACCGGTGGACGCGGGTCCTCCATGACCACGGCGGTGACCGACGCCAGCGGGGACTCCCGCGCGAAGGGGCCGCGGCCCTCCACCGCGTGGTAGAGCGTGCAGCCCAGCGAGAACAGGTCGGCCGCGGGGGTGGGCGGACCGCCGGTGGCCCGCTCCGGCGCCAGATAGCCCGCCGTGCCGACCAGCGCGGACGCCATCGTGTACCGCGTCTCCCCGGTGTCCGGCCGCACCGAGATGCCGTAGTCGGTGAGCAGTACCCGCCCGTACGGCGATCCGGTGCGGTCCGGGGCCAGCAGGATGTTCGCCGGTTTCACGTCCCGGTGCATCACGCCCCGCTCGTGCCCGGCGGTCAGCGCGTCCAGCACGGCCAGCCCGATCCGGGCGCACTCGGCGGGGGCGGGCGGACCGCTCCGCGCGAGCAGCTCCCGCAGATCGACGGCGTCCGCCACGTACTCCATGACGATCCACGGCAGCCCTTCGTGCTCGAGCACGTCGTGCACGGTCACCACATGGGGGTGACCGCGCAGACCGGCCGCGTGCCGGGCCTCCGCGCGCGCCCGGGCGACCCGGGCCTCCCGCTCCTGGCCGGGCTCGGCCGGGTCGCCGAACACGATCTCCTTCAGCGCGACCTCGCACGCGAGTCTCTGGTCCTGGGCGAGCCAGACGTGCCCCATGCCACCGCTGCCCAGCCGGTGCAGCAGCAGATAGCGGCCGGCGATGACCCGGCCCACTCCCGACGTCGGTGATGAGGGCATCCGGTCACTCCCGGGTTCGCCGGGGGCGCTCGGCGGGGGTGCCCGTGGCCGGGGCGCTGCTCGCGGGGCTGCCGGTCGGTGGTGGGGGCGCGCCGGTCGTGACGGGGTCACCGGTCGGAGGAGTGGAGGCGGTGGTCCGTGGTGGCGATGCGGCCGAGCCGGGAGGCGGGGAGCCGGTCCCGGGGGTTTTCGGGGGCGTCGGAGGGGGCGTGGAGCGCTCGGGAGGCGGGGTGGACCCGGTGCTCGGCGGGGGCGGCGGAGCGGAGCCGGCCGGTGCGGACGTGTCTCCCGGTGTCCCGCCCCGCGCCCCCGGCCGCTCGGACTTCGCCGGCCCGGAGGACGACGCGGACGGTGATGACGGCGGCGGCGATCCGGGATCCTTCGTCCCCCGAGACGACTCCGCACCCGGGGGAGTGCTCCCGTCGGCGGACGTACCCGTGTCCTCCACCACGCTCAGCGTGACGTGCGTCCCGAACCGCAGCTCGGCCCCGGCGGCCGGATCGGACGCCGTGACCCGCGCGCCGTCCGGCGGCGCGTTCTCCCCGTCGTACGCGACCGCCAGCCCTCGCCCGGCCAGCCGCCGGCTCGCCTCACCGAACGTGGTCCCGATGAGGGACGGCACCGCCTGCCGCTTCCGCGTGTCGAAGGCGGTGTCCTCCTCACCCGTCGTCCCCACGGGCCGCTCGACGCCCCGGTCGGGATCCTCCACGTTGACGAGGGCGATCCGCTCCAGTTCGTGGGACGCGGGCCGCACGACCACGGCCTCGGAACGGCCATACCCCTTCCACTTCTTGTTTTCGTCGTCGAACGAGACGGAAATCCTGCTCTTGTCCCCCTCGAAGGGCCGCAGTGGATTTCCGCACGAGCACTTCACCGCCGGTAGTCCATGCTCGTCGACCAGAATCGCGATTCCCGCCTGCAGCAGCGCGTCGAAGGGAACGGCCTTTTCCTTTTTGTAGTCGTGGTTCTTCACCAGAGTGTCGTGACGCAGGAGAACGGGGGTGAGCCCGTCGAGATACTCCGGTATCTCATCCGTACGGAGATCCAGGGCGCCGGCCCAGGCCCGCGCCCTGCGGTCGTTGCGCGGCTCGGCGAGATACCGCCTCAACCGCTCGACGTCGCAGATCGCCGCCTTGCCGGTGCCCCCGTACAGGCCGGGCGTGTCCCCCTGCTGCAGACCGCCGTGAGCGGGCCGCGAGCGCACGTCGGCGTCCCGTCCGAGTCCGCCGCGCTCGTCGAAGAACGGCGCGAGGGAGGCGGCCCCCGCGGCCACCGCCTTCACGTCGAACAAAGGTGTGACCGAATCGCACCCACTGGCGACGAGAAGTAACAACGACAGGACGGAGATCTTCCGAATCGCTGCTTTTCCCACCCTGTGCGTGAACGCGCGAAGTGCCATCACCGCTCCCCCCGGCGGTTCCCCCTGAGGCATTCATGTTACCGGTGGAAATTCCCCGTTCAAGGGGACCGGGGAGACGGTGAATTCAGTTCCCGCGTGCGTTCAATGAGGCCAGATAGGCGTTGTACGCCTCGAGTTCCTTGTCCCCGTCCCGGTCGGCGGCGCGGTCCTGGCGCTTCGCCTGCCGCTGGTCCGAGGCGTACCACTGGAACAGCAGCGCCAGCAGCACCAGTACGGAGGGGACCTCGCTGAACGCCCAGGCGATGCCGCCGGCCGCGTTCTGGTCGGACAGCGCGTCGATGCCGAGCGAGCCGGGCGGGTTCTCGAACGTCGTGACCATCGGGGTCGACGCCATCATCAGCGCGATGCCGAAGAACGCGTGGAACGGCATGCCCGCGAACAGCTCCAGCATCCGCATCAGATACCCCGGCCGGTGCGGACCCGGGTCCACCCCCATGATCGGCCAGAAGAAGACCAGGCCGACGGCGAGGAAGTGCACCATCATCGCGATGTGCCCCACCTCGGAACCCATCAGGAAATCGAACAGCGGGGTGAAGTACAGGCCGTACAGGCTGGCGATGAACAGCGGGATGGTGAACACCGGGTGGGTGACGACCCGCATGTAGCGGCTGTGCAGCAGCATCAGCAGCAGCTCGCGCGGCCCTCTGCGGCCCCGCCCGGCCGGCGGCAGCGCGCGCAGGGCGAGGGTGATCGGGGCGCCGAGCAGGATCAGGATCGGCGACACCATGCTGATCATCATGTGCTGCACCATGTGCACGCTGAACATGACCATGCCGTAGTCGTTCAGCCTGGTGCACATCATGAGCCCGATGCTCAGTACACCGGTGACGAACGCGACGGTCCGCCCCACCGGCCACTTGTCACCGCGCCGCACCAGACGGGCCACGCCCCAGCCGTACAGGGCCAGCCCCAGCAGGCAGGCGATGAGGAAGAAGGAATCCGCCGACCAGACGAGTCCTCGCCCCAGCGTGAACGGCGGCAGATCCATGGTCATGCCGTGCCCGCTGTGATCCATCCACCGGCTCCCGTTTCGTGCAGGTTGTACGCAATCCGTCCGCACCAGAGTAGAACCGCCCCCGGCGACATCCGTCACCGGGGGCGGTAAGCGTGCCCCGAAGGGGCGCGTGGCTGTATCGACGTGCGGCTCCGTCGCGTGGGCGCGATCGACCACCGGCGGCCCGCAGCCCGCGATGAACCGAAACGGCCCGAGCTGGGAGATGTCGTTTGGATCTTGCCGGGGTCGCGGGGTCCGGCACGCACCTCTGCGGCGTCGTCGTCGGTCCTCGACGCTCCGCGTCGACTCCCTCCTCCGCCTTGCGGCCGCACGCACCGGACCCCGCCCGGCTCGGCTGTGAGGCGCCGTCGCCCGAAGCCGGCCTGATCCAACGACACCCCCTAGGGTCTGTTGCGAAAGTGGATCTTGTTCGTTCATGATCATGTCTCGTGGGACGTGGGGATCTGACGAACGGCCAGTGGGCCCGGCTTGAGCCGCTTCTGCCGCGGGGCATCAAGCCGGGCCGGCCGCAGGTGTGGACGC